>CAIKOL010000345.1 GCA_903829085.1 uncultured Anaerolineales bacterium
CCCTGGCGGTCACCGAGCGTCTGGGGGTGGAAGCCAGCGGCGGCATGGTGCGGGTGGGGGCGGTGCACTACAACACCCTGGAGGAAGTGGCCCGCCTGGGAGAGGTGCTGAAAAGCATCGTGTAGGGAGTACATCGTCCCGAAGGTTTTCCGTGGTGCCCCTTTGTGGCCTTCGTGTTAAATCTTTTTAGTTCCGGCTCATCCGGATTAGGAGGCAGCATGAACAAGAAACCTTCCCTGCGGGAACGCTTCCGCTACTGGTTCGACAATCGCTTTGCCGGCGGCCCGCGCGTGCTGATCGGCTGGCTGGCGCTGGCAACGACCCTGCTCGTCTGCCTGGCGACCGGGATGGTGCTCCTGATCCACGGCATTCCCGAAGGCCAGCAGGCCTGGCAGGTGTTCTGGAACATCATGTCGCAGGCGCTGACGCCCAACCCGGTGGACGCCGCGAATCCCTGGCAGTACCTGCTGGTCATGCTGGTGGTCACCCTGGGCAGCCTGTTCATGGTCAGCATCCTGATCGGTACCCTCACCAGCGGGATCGAAGGCAAGGTGGCAGACCTGCGCAAGGGTCGTTCGCGCGTCCTGGAAAGCGGGCACACCCTCATCCTGGGCTGGTCGCCGCAGGTCTTTACCATCCTGTCCGAGCTGGGCATTGCCAACGAAAACCAGAAGAAGGCCCGCATCGTCATCCTGGCAGATCGGGACAAGGCTGAAATGGACGACGAGATCAAGGCCCGCATCCCGCTGGCAGGCAGCACGCGCATCATCACCCGCAGCGGCAACCCGATCGACCTGACCGACCTGGAGATCGCCAACCCGCATGAGACCCGCTCCATCATCATCCTGCCGCCCGAATCGGACGACCCCGACTCGGTGGTGATCAAGACCATCCTGGCGCTGACCAACAACCCCAACCGGCGGCAGGAGACCTACCACATCGTCACCCAGATCCGCGACCCCAAGAACCTGGATGTGGTCAAGATCATCAGCCAGCGCGACCAGGTGCAGGCGGTGCTGACCGGCGACCTGATCGCCCGCGTCACCGCCCAGACCTCGCGCCAGAGCGGCCTCTCCACCGTCTATACCGAGCTGCTCAATTTCGGCGGCGACGAGATCTACTTCACCCGGGAGCCGACCCTGGTGGGCAAGACCTACGGGCAGGCCCTGATGGCCTACGAGACTTCGGCGGTCATGGGCATGCAGAAGGGCAGCCAGGCGGCCGCGCTGAACCCGCCCATGGATACCCTGATCGAGGCGGGGGACAGGCTCTTCGCCTTGACTGCCGACGATGATACCCTGCTGGTCTCCGGCCTGGCCTCGCTGCCCGTGGACGAGTCGCTGCTCCACCCGGCGGGCAAGCTCAGCGCCTCCAAACCCGAAAAGGCACTCATCCTGGGCTGGAACCGTTTCGCCGCCACCATCCTGCGCGAGCTCAACAACTACGTCCCCAGGGGCTCGCACGCCCTGGTGGTGGCCGATCCGGGCGCCTCGCCTGAGGTGGCGGATGTGGAACAGGTGCTCAAGCAGGAGTGCGGCCATCTTTCCAACCAAAAAGTCTCCTTCCAGCGCGGCGATACCACCGACCGGCGCCTGCTGGAGAGCATCCAGGCCGCGGACTACGATCACGTCATTGCCCTGAGCTATGCCGGTCTGGATGTCCAGGAAGCCGACGCCCGCACGCTGGTGACCCTGCTGCACCTGCGCGACATCGCCGAGCGCGATGCCACCCCCTTCTCCATCGTCAGCGAAATGCTCGACCTGCGCAACCGGGAACTGGCTGAAGTCACCCGGGTGGACGATTTCATCGTCAGCGACCACCTGATCAGCCTGATGATGGCGCAGCTGGCGGAGAATGCCGACCTGTATGCGGTCTTCGCCGATATCTTCGACCCGCAAGGCTCGGAGATCTACATGAAGCCGGTGGACGATTACGTGGAACTGGGCAGGCCGGTGAATTTCTACACCCTGGTGGAGGCGGCCCGCCGGCGCGGCCAGACCGCCATCGGCTACCGGTTGGTGCATGAAGCCAAGCAGGCCGACAAATCCTACGGGGTGCACACCAACCCGAGGAAATCCGAGGCGGTGACGTTCTCTGCCGAGGACAAGCTGATCGTCATCGCTGAAGACTGAACTAAATATCTATCCGAAAATTCAGGAGGAGTTCGCATTTTGAGTGTGTGCAGCTTCGCTGCACACACTCAAAATGCGGTTCTTCAATAAATTTCGGATAGGTTCTAAATGGCACAGCAGGGAGGGCGGAGCCGGGGAGTGGAATCTGGATCCCTGGAAAACCACGCTCAAGAGATTGGCAAGGCTTTCTCAAAGATGCGGTTTGGGGTGCTGATGGACGACGAACCCGTCCATCAGCACCCCAAATTTTATTTCCCCGCCTTGGGTCAGGGGCTGGGGTTTCGCATGCGTTCGCAGGCTGCTGCGTTTTCGGAAGCAGGCTTTGAGAACACCCTGAAGGGGTTGAAGATGACACATAATTCTAATAAACCATTCGTATAATTCCATTTGTCCTGTGCGCGGTTCTTCTCAATCAGTGGGGGCGGGGGGTGCGCGTGCCAAAGAATGCGCACAAAGTAACCGGACGATTACAACGCGGTATCAGCAAGACTCGTATATAGAATGGGCACGGCATGGCTGTGCCCCTACAAAACAAAGGAGACCGTATGACTATTATTTTGGGAATGCTAGGGATCGTCCTCCTGGTGATCCTGTTCTTCATCATGCTTTCCGGGATACGTTTCATCCCCAACAACCGGATCGGCATGATCGAAAAACGCTGGAGCGCCAAAGGTTCCGTCAAAGGCGGGCTGATCGCCCTGAAAGGCGAAGCCGGCTACCAACCCCAGATCCTGCGCGGCGGCCTGCATTACCTGATGCCGATCCAGTTCGTGGTGCACATGGCGCCGCTGGTGACCATCTCGCAGGGCAAGATCGGCTACATCTTTGCGCGCGACGGCAGGCAGCTCGACCCGGCACAGGTGCTGGCTTCCAACGCCACCGTCCAGGATTTCCAGGACGTGGAAGGCTTCTTGAAGAACGGCGGTCAGCGCGGGCCTCAGCGCCGCATCCTGCGCGAGGGCACGTATGCCTTCAACCTGGTGCAATTCATCGTGATCACCGAGGAGCGCGTCTATGCCCTCTCGCTCAGCAAAGAGGAAGCGGATACCGTGCGCGGCATGGC
>CAIKOL010000346.1 GCA_903829085.1 uncultured Anaerolineales bacterium
CGCCCCTGGGGTTTTGGGGTGTTGGGGGGTGGCTTCCCACCCGCCAACACCCCAATCTTTCCCTACTTCATGGAGACTCCCAAAGAGCCGCGCTCCTGCAGTACAGGGAACTGGGCTCTTGCAGTACAAGGTACTGGGCTCTTGCAGTACAAGGTACTGGGCTCTTGCAGTACAAGGTACTGCGCTCTTGCAGTATAATCTGCCAGTTATGCCAGATCTTTTTTCACGTTGGAAATCCGGACTCTCCCGTAGCAGCAAAGCCGCATTTGGTCGGCTTGCCAGCCTGTTTGGCGCGACGGAGATCAACGCTCAGACCTGGGATGAACTGGAGAGTCTGCTTATCCAGGCTGATTTGGGTCTGGAGACGACCGAATCTGTGCTTGCTTCCCTCCGTAACGTGGTACAGACCCGTGGGATCACCCGCTCGGCAGATCTCCGCTCCCTGCTGGAAATTGAATTGCGTCGTCGCCTTGATGCGTCTCCAGCCTTGGAATTTTCATCCAAGCCCGTCATCATCCTGCTGGTTGGCGTGAATGGTTCCGGTAAAACCACCACGGCTGCAAAACTTGGCCGGCGTTTTACCGATGAAGGGAAACGCGTCCTGCTTGTGGCCGCGGATACCTTCCGCGCCGCAGCCGTGGATCAGTTGCAGGTCTGGGCTGAAAGGGTGGGAGTCCCCATTGTGGCTGGGCAGATGGGCTCTGACCCGGGTGCGGTGGTCTATGACGGCATCCAGTCGGCTATCTCCAGGGGTGTCGACCTGGTCTTGGTGGATACGGCTGGTCGTCTTCACACCCGCTACAACTTGATGGAAGAACTCAAGAAAGTATATCGAGTGGCTGGCAAGGCGCTCTCTGGAGCTCCACACGCGGTCTGGTTGGTGCTGGATGCGACCACCGGGCAAAACGCTCTGGTACAGGCCCGGGCATTCAAGACAGCTGTTAATGTGACCGGTGTTATCCTGGCGAAACTCGATTCATCTGCCCGCGGAGGGATGGCCTTTGCCATTCAAAGCGAGCTTGGGTTGCCAATATTATTTGCCGGGTTGGGCGAGAAAGCTGAAGACCTGACGCCTTTTGATCCGGATGCATTTGTAAAAGGTATCCTGGCAGAGTAACCCATGGATAAGGTGAACGATAAGCTCGTTGCCATGGAAAAAGCTGCCTTGACCCGCTGGGGCAGGGGCGATCCGGATGGCTTTCTGGAAATATTAGCCCCGGATGTGGTATATTTTGAACCCTATCAGGAGCTGCGTCTCGACGGTCTTGCGGCCATGAAGGCGCTATATGAAACCATTCGCGGTCAGGTACAATTCGACCGCTTCGAATTGCTCAATCCGCATGTGGTTGCCTCTGCTGACCTTGCGGTCCTGACTTTCAACTACGTATCGTACCTTGGCGACACAGCTTCACGCTGGAATTGTACGGAGGCTTACCGCCTCGAACCGGAAGGCAATTGGCGGATTATCCAGACGCACTGGTCCTATACCAATGTGTTCAAATATCGTAAATGATGGAAGGGAATTTCCAATGCAAGATTTGCTTAATCGTTTGCAGACCGCGGGGGAAGTACTTCGCCAGTTAATGGTGCGTCTTTGACTTACCTGCCAGGGAAATACAACTGGCTGGGCTTGAAAAAGAGATCGGTACCCCAAATTTTTGGGACGATCCTTCCCATGCCCAGCAGGTGAGTAAAACCGCCGCCGGCCTGCGTGAGCAGGTGGATGACTGGTGCAGTTTTGAACAACGGCTGAAAGACGCCACTGAATTGGCTGCTCTCGATGACGAGTCTCTTCGCCCGGACCTGGAAGCTGAAATCTCTTCCATGGAAACCGAGTTGGAGAAGCGTTCGTTTACCGCCATGCTTTCCGGCCCATATGATACCGATGATGCCCTCCTTGCCATCCACGCCGGCGCCGGTGGTACAGATTCACAGGATTGGGCCGCCATGCTGATGCGCATGTATTTGCGCTGGGCTGAAAAGAATGGCTACCAGACCGAGGTTCTGGATTCGAGCGAAGGCGAAGAAGCTGGCATCAAATCTGCCACTATCAGCGTCACCGGGAGATATGCCTACGGCTATTTGCGTTCAGAAAAGGGTGTCCATCGCTTGGTACGCCTTTCGCCTTTTGACTCTGCCCACCGGCGGCATACGTCTTTTACCCTGGTGGAGGTATTGCCTCAGGTGGCGTTTGACAGCCCCGAGGTTCCCATCGACCCTGCCGATTTGAAAATTGACGTTTTCCGATCTTCTGGTGCGGGCGGACAAAATGTTCAAAAGAATGCCACTGCCATCCGCATCACCCATCTTCCAAGTGGAATTGTGGTCACCTGTCAGAATGAACGCTCGCAGTCCCAGAACCGTGAATTTGCCATGCGTATTCTGCGCTCACGGCTGCTGGAGATCCAAAAAGCAGAGAAGGACGAAGAAATAGCTGTACTGCGTGGCGAATATACCAAGGCGGAATGGGGCAGCCAAATTCGTTCCTATGTCATCCATCCTTACCAGATGGTGAAGGATCACCGCACCGGGTACGAGACCGGGAATACACAGGCTGTTCTGGATGGCAGCCTGGAAGATTTCATGAAGGCATATTTACGGCAAGGTGCCTAGTTTAAACACGCTTTTCACAAAGTTGGGGTTTGGGACAACCTGGTTTTCTTGCTTTGTGAAAGTTGTGCTAATTTAAAAAATCGGGCTTGACGCTCACCAGCTTCACCGATATAATCAGCCCGCTTAATCGGAATCATATAAAGGAGTAAGGAATGCCCCCTCAACCCAAGCGTAAACTTTCTAAAGGCCGCCGCGATCGGCGCCGCGCCCATGATGCCCTGGATGTACCCAACCTGGTGGCTTGCACCAATTGTGGTACGATGATCCAGTCCCATATCGTTTGCCCAAATTGCGGTTTTTATAAAGGCCGCGAAGTGATCGAGGTCAAGAAGGAAGAAAAGAAGAAGTAAGAAAGGGGCCGTGAATTCCACGGCCTTTCAATTAAATAAATGGATGACCTGGTCGGCAGGTTCTTCCAAACCGGGAAAGGCGAAAATTTCGGCAGCGCGCTGGAAGAGTTGGTGCGCTGCTTCTTTATTTTCTATCGCTGCCAGCCTGGCTCGCCTTCAGACTCTTTCCGCAAAAAAAACCGCTTTCCCCCCTTTATTGAGATGATACCTCAATATTATGAAAAAGATATGACACCTGACCATACAGGAGAGCGGCAACTAAATTATAATTCGTTGAACGATTGTTAGTTCTTGTTCGAGAAGTGGTTGTAGTTTGCCAAAAGAATGGAGAAACTCATGAGCCTGAGTACTGTTGCATGTTCAATTCCTGCCTCGCCGACCATTGCCCTGAATGAAGAAGCCCGGCTCCTGCGTGAAAAAGGGGAACCGGTGATTCATCTGGGTATTGGGGAACCGAAGAACAAGACTCCCATCGCTGCCATCCTGAGTTCAGCAGCCAAGCTGAGCAGTGGGGATGTAAAATATGTGCCCACCGACGGGACGCCCTCCCTCAAAAAGGCTATTGTCCGTTACAGCGAGGAGAACTACGACAGGGTGGTGTCACCGCAGAATATTATTGTCTCAGATGGGGCCAAGCAGTCGCTATTTAACATTCTATTTACTCTCTGCAATCCGCAGGACGAAGTAATCGTTCTCGCTCCATATTGGGTGAGTTACCCCGAGATGATCAAGATGATTGGAGCCATTCCAGTCATTGTTACGCCCGAAGACGGTTCTTTTCTGCCGACTTTTGATGAGATTGAGCGGGTGGTTGGTTCATATACCAAGGCGATCATAGTCAACAGCCCTAATAATCCTTCGGGCATGCTCTATCCTGAAGACTTGATCAGTAAAATCGTGGAGCTATGCGAGCGCAAAGGCATCTATATGATTTGCGACGATATTTACCACAAGTTGGTTTTCGATGGCAGACTGGCTGTTCCGGCATGTAAATACACCCAGAAGGATGTGGAAAATTCGAAGATCATCCTGGTGAATGGCGTGGCAAAACTCTATGGGATGACCGGCTTTCGCATTGGATGGGTCATCGCGCCCAGGAGATTGGTCGCCATCATGACCAATGTCCAGTCTCAAACCACCACCTGCGTTTCACCAGTTATGCAAGCCGCTGCTGAAGGTGCTTTGACCGGGATGCAGTCCATCGTTGAATCTCTGCGCTTATCCATCCAGAACAATCGCGATGTGCTCATGCAGGAATTGCACTCGTTTACCGATGTAAAATGCGTCAAGCCTCAGGGCACGTTCTATGCCCTGCCTGACTTTAAGGCCTACTGTCGTAATAGCGTCGCCAAAAATTCGGTTGAACTCTGCCAGTTCCTGCTAAAGAAGGCCCTGGTTGTAACAGTTCCAGGCAAGGAATTCGGGATGGAAGACCATTTGCGTCTGAGCTATGCCGGAACTGTCAAAGAGCTGACAGAAGGCGTTGAACGGATGAAGTGGGCGCTCGACCCGAATGCTCCCAGTGAAATTTACATCGGTGACCGTAAACTTGTGAGAGATTGGTTATAGAAATCGTCCCCGGCTTCATAGTTTCTGAATAGGGATTGATGGAGAGTGTGGCATGAATAATCTATTGAATATTAAGACTCCCGCCGAAGGACAGGCTGCCGCCAGTCGCGCCGACTACGGTTTGGATTACCTTGGCTTGACCAATTTGCATAAAGTTTACTGGAATCTGCCGACCGAGGCCTTATATGAAGAGGTGATCTTCCGCGGGGAAGCCAGTATCTCGCAACAGGGACCGCTTGTGGTTAACACGGGCAAACACACCGCACGGGCAGCCAGTGACAAATTTGTGGTTCGGGAAGCCACCACCGAGGAGAATATCTGGTGGGGTCAGTATAACCGGCCTTTCAGCGCGGATAAATTTGGCGAATTGTTTGCCCGCCTGCAGGGATATTTGCAGGGACGCGATGTTTTTGTTCAGGATTGCTATGGCGGTGCAGACCCGGATTATCGCTTGCCAGTTCGTGTCATCACTGAGGCAGCCTGGCACAGCCTGTTTGCCCGTAATATGTTCATTAAACCAGAGACCGCGGAGGAATACCGCCGTTTTGCTCCTGAATTTACTGTTATTTCCGCTCCCGGTTTTAAAGCCTTTCCGCAGATCGACCAGACTCCCACCGAGACATTCATCGTTCTCAATTTTGCCCAGAAACTTTGCATCATCGGCAACACAGGCTATGGCGGTGAGATAAAGAAATCTGTGTTTACCCTGTTAAATTATCTTTTACCCTTACAGGATGGGGTGATGACCATGCATTGCTCTGCCAATGTGGGCAAGGATGGCGATGTGGCGCTCTTCTTTGGCCTTTCAGGAACGGGAAAAACGACTCTTTCTGCAGACCCCAACCGGGGTTTGATCGGTGATGATGAGCACGGCTGGTCTGATAACGGAGTGTTCAATTTCGAGGACGGATGTTATGCCAAGGTCATCGAACTCTCTCCGAGTGCCGAACCGCAGATTTACGCCTGCACACGTCGCTTTGGAACAGTGCTCGAAAATGTGGTTTTTGATCCGGTAACCCGCTTCATTGACTTGGATGATTCCTCGCTAACCGAGAATACGCGAGCTGCATATCCGCTGACTTATATTGAAAATGCCATTCCTGAAAAACGCGCTGGGCATCCCAAAAACATTATTTTCCTTACCTGTGACGCCTCAGGCGTGATGCCCCCGATTGCACTTCTATCTGTTGAACAGGCGATGTACCATTTTATATCCGGCTACACCTCCAAGATTGCCGGCACGGAAGTCGGTTTGCGTGATGAACCGGAGATCACTTTCAGCGCCTGTTTTGGTGGGCCGTTCATGGTACACAGACCTGCTTACTATGCCTCGCTCCTGCGGCGCAAGATAGAACGCTACAATGTCAAATGTTGGTTGGTCAATACTGGCTGGGTGGGTGGGCCATATGGGATAGGCAAGCGCATCAGCATCCGCCATACCCGTAACTTACTGACTGCTGTCTTGAATGGAGCGCTCGATAAAGTGGAATTCTATACCGATCCGGTGTTTGGTTATAAAGTACCGGAAACTTGCCCGGATGTACCCGAGGATGTGATGTACCCGGCCCGCTCCTGGCAAAAAGAGACTGATTATTGGAAGAAGTACAAGCAATTGGCATCCCGCTTCATTGATAACATGAAGAAATTCGAATCAGACACCCCGAAGGAAGTGCTTGCAGCTGGGCCTAAAATATAATCATACCCCCCAACTCGTTTATAAGTTGGGGGGTAGTATGGATAATTATTCAAGGGAATATTAATCCTCTATCCTGTTGCCTCAAAGTGCCCATGCAAGCATCAGGCCGAAGATGGCAATCAATAACCCGAGGTGAAGAAGCAAGTTACTCTCCCTCACCCATCCGACTGGGAGAAATTGTAGAACGAGATTAGCTGCAATCAAGAATAACCCAATAAGCGGCAGGAGGCCTTTGCGTGGGGCGAGGAATTCGGAGAGTTTGTCAACCATCTTATTCAGCCATTGGAACATCGTCTTCCTCCTTCTCTTTCTCGCCTGGTTTTACCTGCCAGGGTTTGAACTGCGCCACAAATCTTCCTGGGATGCGTCCTTGCATCAGAACACCTTTTCTTCCATGTACCAAGCGCTCAACCTGGCCGAACTCATGGAAAAGGGAGATGAGTTGACCTTGTTGATAAGGCAGACGGATAAGAATGGGTGTAAAGGTTTCGTATAAGGTACTACGAAGCATGCCGAGTAGGTCGTCAATCCCTTCACCGGTACGGGCAGAAATGGCAACAGCCTGTGGGAAATGTTCTACAGCGTTGCGGGCGGCTTCTGGATCTGATAAACGGTCTATCTTATTCAAGACGGTGATTACCGGAACGTTTTCCGCATCGATTTCAACCAATGTTTCATGGACGGCTTCCGCCTGGTTCATGGCATTCGGATGCGAAATATCTACCACATGAAGGAGCAGATCTGCTTCTGAAATTTCTTCCAATGTGGCGCGGAAGGCAGCCACTAGCGTGGTTGGGAGTTTTTGGATGAAGCCAACAGTATCGGTAAAAAGCGCCTGATAGCCGCCGGAAAGTTCGACGCGGCGGGTAGTCGGATCAAGAGTGGCAAATAACTGGTCAGCAACGTAAATATCCGCTTTTGCCAACTTGTTAAGCAAGGTGGATTTCCCGGCGTTAGTGTAGCCGACAAGTACCACGGTTGGGATGCGGCTTCGTTTGCGCTGGACGCGATGGAGTGAGCGATGAGTGCGCACTTTTTCAAGTTCATCCTTGAGATGGGCAATTTCATGCCGGACTGCACGCCGGTCTACTTCCAACTGGGTTTCACCTGGACCGCGCAGGCCAACCCCGCCTGTTGACCCGGAACGGCCTCCACCACCTCCTGCCTGCCGGGCCAGGTGTGTCCATTGACCGGTCAGGCGTGGCAGGAAGTATTCATATTGTGCCAGTTTAACCTGTAACTGGCCCTCGTTGGTTTGAGCGTGTTGGGCGAATATGTCCAGAATGATGGCAGTCCGATCGAGGATGCGAATATTCTCGCCGATATGTTCTTCAAGCTCGCGCTGGTGGCGAGGGGAGAGTTCGTTATCAAAGACAATCACTTGGGCAAGGGCATCATCAGCCAACGCCTTGAGTTCCTCCACCTTCCCAGAGCCGATAAATGTCACCGCGTTGGGGCGGCCCATTTTCTGAGTAAGTTCGCCAACAACCTCCAGCCCAGCTGTAGCACATAGCAGGGATAGTTCCTTGAGAGAATCTTCAAATGGTAGAAGTTGCTCGTGTCCACGCAATTCCACTCCAACCAGAAAGGCACGTTCGCGCGGTGGAGTGGTCGGTGTGGTTCTCTTTTTTTGCATATACAGCTCCTTATAAGGCTGTCAGCGGAATAACGGAAGTTAAAAAACAACGCGGAATGCTTGGATATTTTTTCGCGTATTGTTTCTTCTGCAGCGCAGGTTTTATTTGTGCATTAATGATCTGATTTTGTTTCCACGCCAAACAACTTCGCGAATTTTGGGTCTGGCGGCTCGGTGCGGATAGGCAAGAGCACATGGAAGGTGGAACCTGGGCAGCGCTTTTCATCGTGGCCGTCTGATTCAACCCAGATAGTACCCCCATGCGCTTCTATGATACCACGTGCAATGGGTAGGCCCAGACCCGGCCCACCTCCTTTGAATTTTGTTTTCCCGCTGGAATGCAGGGATGCATTTCCAAGCTGGCTGAACTTTTCAAAGATGGTTTCCTGATCCTCTGGAGAGATGCCAATGCCGGTATCAGCTATTGTCACCTCGATAAAACCTGGGAGTGTGCGGCCGTCCAGGATGATTGAACCGCCATCTGGAGTGTACTTGATGGCATTGCTCAAGAGGTTACGGAAAGCCTGGTATAACCGTTCAGAGTCGCCAAAAAGCATTTGATCATTTCCGGGAAAAGGCCGTAATTCAAGGGTCTGTTTTCGGGAAACGACTGAAACGATAAGCTCGTTGCGCACCAGATTAAACAGCTTAAATAACCAGAGTGGTTGGAAGTTTAGCGACATCAAGTTATTGTCAATCAAAGAAACATCGATCATATCATCAACGATGGTTCGCAGACGTCGGATGCCGTTGTTGATCCCCTCGATTAAAGAATCCATCTGAGCACTTGAATTGTTCTTGGTTGCCTCATTCATCATGGCTGTATAGCCTTCGATAAGCGTCAGGGGTGTTTTTAATTCATGTGCCGCAACCGAGATGAAACTGGATTTACTTCGGTCAAGGCGCTCCAGCTTGCTTTGCACACCGGTCAGCTCGTTAGCAATATATGCCACGCGCGTTTCCATCTCATAGCGGGCCGCCTTATCAAGCGCATATGTAAAGACTGGTAAGATGGACCCAAGTGTATCCATGGCTTCCTGTTCGGTCAGGTCTTCGCGTACCAATTCATATGTGATCATCAACATCCGGTTGAGAACAGCTGAAATGTTTTTCTCCCCTTCGCGTAGGTCACTTTGCGTGGGAGAAGCAGACCAATCATACAGGATCGGGTCGACCCAAGCCGGGTCGCCGGTCTCTATTGCCTGAACCAACAGGCTGTAAAACCGTTCCAATTGTCCCTGAAAATTCTCGCGTACACCTGCGCCGCGAGCCATACTATTGGCCACGCGGTGGATCCAGGTATCACGGATTTCCTTCAAGACTTCAGGAACATTCATATAAGGTTAAGTGTATGACAGGTTATAGATTTTGACAATCTATTTTTGGTATGCAATCCATCGCCACAGGGTCTCTCCCACGGTTTGGAGACTTTGAGCAGAGACTTTGTCAACAGTATCTTGGGAAGTATGCCAGTATGGATAATCAAAATCTATGATGTCCACTGCTGGAATACCTGCCTCAAGGAATGGGATGTGGTCATCAATCATATCGTATTTTGGTGTATTGATAAAATATTTACTATATCCTAACGCGGCAGCCTGAGCCCATATTTCTGTTGTTAGCGTGGCATCCGAATTTTCCTCGATATAGAGATTTAAGTCGGCATCCCCGACCATATCGACAATTATGGTTGCCTGGGGTTTATTTGTCAGTGAGGCCACAAATGCCCGCGCACCCATAATCCATTGCCGGTTATCCAACCCGCCGTTATCTTCGGCATCAAAGAAGACCAGCCAAATTGAAACACCATCCTTTGGGAGTGTTCGTGCCAATTCGAGGAGTAGAGCAACACCTGATGCTCCATCATTGGCGCCTGGCACAGGGCCACTGCGCCTCGGGTCAGAATCCTGATCTGCTAGCAATCGACTATCATAGTGGGCTCCGATGATAATTTGAGGGGCGGTATCCGAGCGGGATGCAATAATGTTTTGGATGGAGAATCCCAACCATTTCGTTGCTTGAATTTGCACTTTCCAACCGGCTTTTTCCAATTCCTGTTTGATAAAGGTGATGACTTGAGCGTGAGCCGCGCTGTCTGGAGTACGGGGGCCGAGTGATACCTGTGCGAGAACATCTTGATATGCCCTTTGACCGTCAAAGTGATAAGTGGGCGTTAGCATTTGGTACACCAACCAACTTGAAAGCCCGATCACGAAAATACCCAGGCATGTAAAGAAAATAACTCGTTTATTGCGCATAGTTATTATTTATCGCGTATTTCTTCGAGAAAACTTTCCAGGCTTGCCAGCGCCCGTTCGGCTATCAAGCGTGACCTCTCACTTTTATCCATTCGACGGTTACCATTAAGAGAGGGCAGAATACCGAAATTGGCTTTCATCGGCTGGAAATCAATCATGTCAGCATTGGTTATGTAATGACATAACGCGCCAAGCATCGTTGTTTCCGGGAAGGTGAGCGGCTGCTGGTCATGGAAGAAACGTGCTGCGTTCAAGCCTGCCAGTAAACCCGTGCCGATGTTACCCATGTAACCTTCCACACCAGTTATTTGACCTCCAAAGAACAAATCGGGACGAGTGCGAAATTGTAGCGTGGGGAAAAGGATCAATGGCGAAGCAATAAAGGTATTACGATGCATTTGTCCATAACGGACGAATTCAGCCATTTCCAATCCCGGGATCATCCGGAAGATTCGTTCTTGTTCTTGGTAGGTTAGGTTGGTCTGGAAACCGACCAGGTTATAGAGACTCCCTGCCAGGTTATCCTGGCGCAATTGAACCAGGGCAAATGGCCATCTCCCTGTGCGTGGATTTGTCAAACCGGCTGGGCGCATCGGGCCGAACGTCAGAGCCTGCTGGCTGCGCTGAGCGATGATTTCAACCGGCAGACATCCTTCAAAGAATTTTTGTGCTCCAGCGTCTACTCCCAATTGGATTTCAACCTCAAAGGATGATAAATTAATTCGTTTTGCTGAACGCAAGGCATTGACAAAAGCTTTATATTCATCTTCGGAAAATGGACAGTTTATGTAATCACCGATTCCATCTTCTCTGGAACCGTAACGCGAGGCGCGATAAGCAACCTCCATATTGATGGAATTGGCTGTTATGATGGGTGCAATGGCATCGTAGAAATAAAGGTGCTTTTCTCCAGCCAGGATACCGATGGCCTGTGAAAGCCGTTTCGAGGTCAGAGGGCCAGAAGCGATGATAGAAAGTCCAGCCGGTATGGTTGTTACCTCTTCGTGAACAATCTCGATACCGGGGTGGGCAAGGAGTTGGTCTGTTACCAGTTTGGCAAAAAGGTCCCGGTCTACTGCCAGCGCAGCTCCGGCAGGCAGTGCAGAATTTTCGGCGCATTTTAACAGCAAGGAGCCAAGCCGGCGCAACTCGTTCTTCAAGATGCCAGAAGCGCGATCGGATAAGTTCGAGCCAAGGGAATTTGAGCAAACCAGTTCAGCCAGGTTAGAGGTTTGATGAGCACCGGTGGAGACTGTCGGGCGCATTTCATAAAGTCTGACGCGCAGCCCGTGTTGAGCCGCTTGCCAGGCAGCTTCTGAACCAGCCAAACCTCCTCCTACTACCATCACATCAGGGGTCAACATGATTGAGATTGTTTCCTTTCAATAAATAGGGAATTGAGGAGAAGTGCAGTAGTAGATTGTCTGCACATTCTTGCCTCCCCCAATTTATTGAGATAATACTTGATATTGTACCATTTTGGTTTTTGTGGGATGTGATATATAATCACGTTGAGGGAACTTCACATGCCAAAGAGTCAAATGAATATTCAACTTAAAGAGATGGGCCAACTAACAGGAGTATGCTGGGCAGCATGGCTTGAACGTACGAGTGAATGGGAACTGCTCGCAGCATATAAAGTAAATCACCCCCAGCAAACCATTCTCATGAAATTTGTTCAACAACCCTCTGTGAAGATCTGGTTGGATGGGGCTATACCCGGGAATCGAAGTCGGTCCCGTCTTATCACTGAGAAGTTGGATCTGATGGGACGGAAATTGTATGTGTTCCCAGATCAGGCAACTCAACGGGTTATCTTGGTTGGTGCAAATGAACTTTCGGATGCAATGCGGCGGTTCTGGAGAGTGATTGCATTAGTGGATTCAAGTCGTTCATTATTTGATGCAGGGCATGTTCAGGTTCCAGTAAACATCGAATCGGTACCCTATCATTTACCAAGGGCGCTTGATCGTATCCTTGGGCTAATTTTACAAACTTCCACATGCCAGGGAGGCTGGCTGGCGGTTCGCTCCGGAGATTACCTCGAGATCAAGGCGCATTCAAACTGCGCGGAGTGCCAGGATGTACGCTTCTCCATCGATGCAAACCCGCTTATGCGTGAATTGATTCAATCCCGGAAGGCTCGTATCTTACGGAATATTGATCCAGAGTGGGTGATGACACCGCGAGTGGGATTTTCACTTTCTACACAGTCATGGATTGGCCTTCCGCTGGTCATTGGGCAAAGGTTGATTGGACTTGTGGCATTATGGAGTGAGAATTCCTTACAACCGGCAGAATTGGAAAAACTAAAACAACTGGCTGGGAAATTATCCCCTTCTGTTGAAGGTAGCATTACATTTGCTGACCTGTCTAATCATTTACATCGGATGGCATTACTGAATGATTTTGCTGTTACAGTCTCATCTTCTTTGGATCTGGAGCAAATTGTTCAAAGAACCTTTGCGTTGTTACGCCGCGCTTTCAGTACGGAGCGGATCAACCTGATTGTCATCTCCTCGGATGGTAGCGGAGTTCAGAATTATTTTGACCAGCAGGGGATGATTATTGTTCAAACGATGTCAAATGCACTGCTTCCGTGGCTGGTTGAAAAGGGGGATGTCTATCGCGCCGATTCGATTACATCAGAATCGCCATATAAACCAGTTTACCCCGGCTCGCTCTCTGCTTTGGTAATTCCGTTGAAATATCGAAAACAGGTTATCGGCGCATTGGGTTTGGAGAATGTAAAAGCAGGAGCATTTACTGTATACGATGAACATTTGCTGGTGGTGATAGCCAGTTATTTGGCAGGTTTGTTGGAAAACGGACGGTTACGGCGGGAAGCAGAAGCACGGGCGCGCAATCTAAGTCTGATCCACGAAGTTGTTGAGCAAGTTATTGGTCTGACAGATGTCCGTCAGGTCGCCCAAATCGCTGCAGAATTAATGGCGCGGAACTTCGAATATGAACTTGCTGGAGTTGGACTGGTGGTAGGTCCCGAAAAGGAATTACAGCTAGCTGGGATTGGTGGAAATGCAGCCGACTTGGTACAACACGGGCTCACGTATATGAATGAAACTCGTGAAAATGGAATTGTATTACGCGTAGTTGCCACCGGTCAAAGTATACTTGTCAATGATGTCAGTCAGGACCCTGTCTACCTTCCCATTCCGGATTGGGATGCCGGTTCTGAAATGTGTGTAGCCTTAAAAGACGGTGAGCAGATTCTGGGTATTGTGGATGTTGAAAGTCGACGGAAAAATGCATTCTCGCAAAACGATTTGCTTGTACTGGAATCACTCGCCGGTATCCTTGCTAGTGTGATTTCCAATGTTGGGCAGTACCAAAAACTCCAGGAAACGGTTAATCAACTCCGGACAACACGGGAGGAACTTCAAGAGCGTATTGCTGCGCAGCATGTTGCGGAAAGCCGGCTTATACAAGCCGCCAAATTAGCGGCAGTTGGCGAAATGGCAGCAGGGATTGCCCACGAGCTAAATAACCCATTGACAACCGTTTCGGGCTTTACTGAATTGTCCCTGGAAGAATTGCCAAACGATTCTCCGCTACATAAAGACCTTGAACTAGTACTGCGCGAAGCCCACCGGGCACGCGATGTAGTACGTCGTTTACTTGATTTTTCGCGTCAAAGCGAGAGTGTGAGAGCTCGTTCTGACATGAACGAAATAGTTATGGATGTGTTGGCGTTGGTGAATCACTTGTTACACACGAGCGGCGTACAGATCTTTACTGATCTTTCTATTGGACTTCCATGGGTTTTGGTAGATCATAACCAGGTTAAGCAAGTAATCCTTAATCTGATTCACAATGCATTGCATGCCATGCCGAATGGTGGTGAATTACATATCAAGACTGAACACCTTCGCCGCGACCAACGCGATTGGTTGACAATTGCTATAACTGATTCAGGAATAGGAATCTCGCCGGAAAATCTGGAACGGATTTTTGAGCCGTTTTTTACCACGCATGCGAAAGATGGCGGCACAGGACTTGGTCTCTCAGTTTCCTATGGAATAGTTGCAGAACACGGTGGTTTTATCGAGGCAGAGAGTAAAATTGGCCAGGGTTCAATTTTTACGGTCTGGTTTCCGGTTGAGGCGGATTGATGGCAGAAACGCGAATATTGGTTGTAGACGATGAACCCGGTATCACCCTATTATGCGAGCGGCTGCTTGTGCGGGCGGATTATGGGGTAACCTCTTTTACCGATCCAAAAGAGGCATTAAGTTATGTTGAACATAACAAATTTGATTTGTTATTGGTTGACATTCGCATGCCGGAAATTAGCGGTTTTGACCTCATTTTCCAGGTAAAACAATTCCAACCGGACACAGCTGTATTGGTCATGACTGGTTTTGGAACGGTTGAGACCGCCATCCAGGCACTCCGTCAGGGTGTGGATGGCCTGTTGCTAAAACCTTTTAAAACAGGTGAAGAACTGGTGCAGGCTGTCCGGCAGGCCTTGGATGATAACCAGAAAAAAAGAGACATAGCCCGTATTCAAGCGTTGCGTCCGCTTTTTGATATTACAGAAACGTTGTTGGCTGAAACTCGTCCAGAACGTCTTGTCGAGCTTGTTGTAATTGCAATTTGCGGACACCTTCGTTGTAATAACGCTGGATTTTATAAGTATTCTGCCAATGAAAATTCCTTGATCCTACAGTCTGGGCGCGGAATTACATTAACAGGAAACATTAGCGCAGCTGGTAGTGGGATGGTTGGCCGTACCGATGCTTTCGGAATCCCATTCTGGGTAAACGCTGGCGGTCCTGGCGATGAAGGCCTCCAGAGTGACCTGATGGTTTTGGGATTAAGCTCCGCTTTTTGTGCGCCAATCTCCCGTCAAAATGTACATGGGGTATTGTATGCTGGAAGAAATACGGACGTTGCACCGTTTCGCGAAGTGGACTGGGAGATGTTCCTCCTGATGGCACGACAGGCTGCTGTTGCCATGGAGAATGCAGTTCTTTATGAAGAATTGCGCGAATATGTCCGCCGTGTAGAAGGATCGCAGCAAGCACTAATTCGCGCTGAAAAAATGGCTGCAGCAGGCCGACTGACTGCATCCATTGCTCACGAAATCAATAATCCATTGCAGTCATTACAGAATTGTTTGCATTTGGCTACTCGTAGAGAGGTTCCAGCGAAGAAACAGCGTGAATATATAGATTTGGCGAATCATGAATTAATTCGCTTAATGAACACTGTTCAGCGTATGTTGGATTTCTACCGCCCCGGAGCTGTAGACCCGCAGCAAGTGAATCTGGAAATTCTGTTACGAAGGGTGATTAAATTACTTACACCGCAATTGAAGGCGCACGCAATCCATATCAGCACAGGGTTTTCGTCCAAGTTGCCCATGATAATGGCAGTGAGCAGCCAGTTGGAACAAGTCTTCATAAATCTCATCTTGAATGCCTACGATGCCATGCCAGACGGGGGTGATTTGCGAATTAGCGCACGCCAGATACTGGACAATGTTGAAATATTCGTTCAAGATTCAGGTCCCGGAGTCAAAGAAGAGAACCGCAGTCACATTTTTGAGCCGTTTGTCAGTACGAAAGAAGGTGGGACTGGACTTGGATTATCCGTGAGCTATGGAATTATCGCAGCTCATGGCGGCAGCCTTGATCTTGTGACTGACCGCGGACCAGGCGCCTGCTTCCGAGTGACGTTACCGGTGAAGGGAGAATCATGACAGCTAAAGCTAATATTCTTGTTGTGGATGATGAGCCAATAGAACGACAAACATTATCAGAAATACTTCGGTTGGAAGGATACCATGTTGCTGCTGTGGCAAATGGAGAGGCAGCGGTGGATTATCTACGTTTAAATACGATCGATTTGATCCTACTTGATTTACGCATGCCAGGAATGAGTGGCCTGGACGTGATAAAGGTGGTCAACCGAACATTGCCAGAAGTAGAAATTATTTTATTTACCGCCCATGGGTCTATGGAATCAGCGATTGAAGCATTGCGCAATCGCGTCCAGGATTATTTACTTAAACCAGCTTCACCATCTCAAATCCTGGATAGTGTTGCGCGTGGCCTTGCTCGGCGGATGGACAGAATGCAATCAAAAGAAAGCCAGGAAATTACGTCAGATACCAATCTTCATGCCATCGTTGCCATGGGGGATGGCACAATGATTGATTTCGGCCGAAGACTTGTGCGATCTGGCTCTCAAACCGTTTTTTTGACTCCTGCAGAAGGAAGGTTACTAAGGATATTTGCTGAAAATATAGGGAAAGTATTCACACATCGGGAATTAGTGCTTCTTGTTCAAGGCTACTCGACTTCGCAGCAGGAAGCCCCAGAAATACTCCGCCCGCTGGTAAGCAGATTACGACAAAAGTTAGCTGGTGTTCCTGGACTAATGCGGCGGATTGTAAGTGTGCGAGGGACCGGGTATGTATTTGAGAACGAGTAAACCTGGGTCCTAATTTGATGAGATCCGGATATTACCTGCCTCTTGCATATCAAAGAAAATTTTTACGTATTGAAATTCTAAGAAATACGATTTTCAAGGTTTGGCTATTTACGAATTTACTTGTGGCCTCAGATGTGAATAGCCTAAATTAAGTGTGGCAATTTTCGACTCTTTCCACAACCCTAATCACGTGGTACCCAGGGAAGATCTGGGGGAATTTCCGGCGGACGCAACCAGCCAAGCAGTCCTTGCATCCTCCTTTTTTCGGGTTTTATTTTTTCAAAACCAATCAGGAGAAGACTTATCCCCAAGAGAGCAGCGCCAATCCATTGGACGACTTGCAGGTTTTCATGAAGCCATAAGTGACCCACGGTGATGGATACAAGTAATTCACCAAGACCAAGGAGAGCTGTCTGCAAACCGCCAAGTTTTTTTATTCCCAAGAAGAGGGTCAAGCGGGAGAAGAGAGTGACAATCGTTAACAGTATCACAGGGGTCCAGGATGTACCAATAGGTTGCGGTTGTTGATTGAAGAGAAAATAGACTGGAACGACGACTGCGCTCATTGCCAGGAGTGTATACAAGGTCACTGTGGGCGCCGGGATATCGTACAGGACACGCTGATTGATGGGTAAATGGATGGCATACATTGCGGATGCACCCAGCATTAACCCGACACCAATCCAATCCACATGGCTGGAATTGAAGGATGTTAGGAAGATTACCCCCAGAAGCGCCAGTCCAATACGAATATAAGTGAGTTTTGAAGGTAGCTGGTGGTCAATTATTAACCAGAGAACAAGAAAAACCGGGTAAAGAGAATAAAGTAATTGACCTACACTAACGCTTAGCCGGCCGAGGGCCAGATAATAGAACAAAGATCCTATCCCATTGATGGCACCTGCCAACGCACAACCAATGATTCCCACTGGATAGATGAATAAGTATGATCGGCGGAAGATGGCTACTAGTATTAAGAGAATCCCCGCGGCCATACTGGTACGGAGGGCAACAACCGCCAGCGGAGAAAAGCCAGAGATGATGGCTTGCTTTCCGAAAATAGGGATCATGCCAAGGAACAATGGAGATACCAGCGCAGCTTGAATCCCAGTAACCTGGCCTCTTTTTTTGTTTATCAAATAGTAGAATCCTTGCGAGCAATCAGCGGATGAGTGAATTTACCTCTTCCAAGAATTCATCGTTTAAAAAGTCTCCCTTTTGTAAAAGAGCCTGAATCTGACCTTTAAGTTTTTCTTTTTCTTCAACAGTTAATTCTTTGGCAGTAGAAACAATTACAGGTATGCTCGCAGTGTCAGGAGATGATTTTAATGCATCCAGAACAGCAAACCCATCCATCTCTGGCATCATAAGATCCAGAATGATCAGGTCGGGAAGTTCGTTCTTTATTAATTTGAGAGCTTGTTTACCACTCTCAGCTTCTTGAATGGTGAAATTTCCTTGAGATTGAAGGATGCGGCGGATGAGACGTCGGGCATCCGGGCTATCATCCACCAGGACAACATGCGGGAAGCGGTCGGGAGCTACGCGACTGAGGGCTGCCAGCAGGCCCTCTTGGGGGGTCTCTTCCATCATTCTGGAGGGGAGGACAACATTACGAGCCCAGTTGTCTCCTAAGATAAAGGGTTCCGTGGGCATGGTGTGCCCGGTGCAGTTGACCACCACCACGTCTGTAGGTTTAATTATCCCAGCTCGAATCAGTTTAAATAATCCCGCAAAAGCCACGGCTGCGGCTGGTTCGGCAGAAATACCTTCCATTTTTGCCAGCACATGCAAGGCGCGGAATGCTTCCTCGTCGCTGACACTTTCGAAAATTCCATGGGAATCGTATACTTTCCTAAAAAGTAAAGTATATGCTCTGCCAGGATCGCCAGTTGCTAATGTTTCAATGTGCGTACGGGGTGATGAGACTGGAGTAGCAATCTCAGAATGTTCTTTCCAGGCATTTACCATTGGCGCACAGCCTTCAACTTGAATAGCAGCAATGGCAGGGATTCGATCAACCAAGTTCATCTTCTTTAGTTCGCTAAAGCCTTTACTGATCCCTAAAGGTCCCATTCCGCCGCTGACAGACTGAATGTACCAATCTGGTGTTCGCCAAATGGGATGAGACTTACCATTGGTGTTATAAGCCGATCCCATCAGGGTGGTCAACTGCTCGGCAATCTCAAAAGCAATAGTTTTCATGGCTTCGATGGAAGTGATCGTTCTTGCTCCCATGTCCAGGTAAAGATTCCTCTGGCGTGCAAATTCTGCGGCTACCTGTTTGGCCTGGTCATAAGAACCGGTCACTTTGACAACCTGGCTGCCGTAGATGGCAATCTCGCGCATTTTGACAGCTGGAACCAGGCTGGTGACAAATGCCCATAATTTGATGCCGGCACGAGCGGCATAAGCAGAGTATGAGATAGCAACATTGCCAGTCGAGGCGGCAACCATTTCTGTTATTCCAGCTTCTTTAAGAGCGGCGATGGTTACAGCAGCTTGACGATCTTTGAACGACGCTGTAGGGCCTTGGCGCTCATCTTTGATGAAGATGTTTGGGCATCCGAGCATCATTCCAAGATTCACTGCTTGGATGAGGGGAGTACCTCCTTCTCCAAGCATTATCGCTGGATTGGGATTGCGTACCGGAAGTAGTTCGCGGTAACGCCAAAGATCAAAAAGTCGCCCTGGTAGTTGAAGCGGAAGGCTCTTAGAGACTGTTGCCAAATCATACTCAGCCTCACGCCACTGGCTATTGCAGCGTGGGCAATTCATTGAAGTAGGATAATATGGAGTGGTATGGCTGCAATCGAGACAGCGGACTACGAAGGACATACTTTCATCTCACCTTTCTAGGGTTTAATATGTCTTAATGCTCGTTCCAGTAGAGCCAGAAGTTCACTTTCATTCAGAGAACCTTTTCGGAGTAGCTTCTGGCCAAAATCTTTCAATTGTGCTTGTTGTTCGCCTGTAAGGTCTGCTCCACTGACAACGATAACTGGAATGTCATTTAATTCTGAAGTGGTACGTAACTTTTCCAGGATGGTAAAGCCATCCATATCGGGCATGAACAGGTCGAGAATAACCGCATGTGGAGGATTCTTCGAAAGAATTTCCCAACCCTGACGCCCACCTTCCGCCAGGATTGGAGTGAATTGGCCCTGTTGAAGGATTTTTCCGTAGAGGCGCAAATCTTTGGGGTCGTCATCAATCACAAGGACATTATGAATTTCACCCTCAGCGTTTAACTTGTTGAGGGAGTTAAGCAAATCATCCTCAAGGATTGGTTTGACCAGGTAATCAGCTGCACCTAAACTAAACCCTTTTTCTTCTTCTTCCAGAATGCTGCAAACTAGAACTGGAATATCACGTGTGGTGGAATCTTTTTTAAGCTCTGCAAGCACAGTCCAACCATCCCGCCCTGGCATCATGATATCAAGCGTGATGGCATAAGGTTTGAGTTGGCGTGCACGCTCGACAGCTTGTAATGGATCGGTCAAGCCAACAACTTGAAAACCTTGTGGTTGGAGGTAGCGTTCATATAACGCAATGACCTGGGTATCATCGTCGATGGCAAGAATGATTTTCTCTTCAGTCGCTCCTTCGAGCCCTGCTTTATTCTCCTTTATTTTTGGAAGAGGCAGGGTGAAATAGAAGGTGCTGCCTTTATCGATCTCACTTACAACATCGATCAACCCGCCGTGTAATTCAATCAGGCGGCGGGATATGGATAACCCGAGACCTGTCCCACCGGTCTTGCGGGTAGGCGTGGAATCAACTTGTGAGAACGGCTGGAACAGTTTTTTCTGATCAATCAGTGAGATTCCAGAGCCAGTATCAATTACTTTGACAACAACATCTGACTGTCCATCTTTTTCCGTTTCCAAACTTGCCGTCACGGTAATCGTACCTTCCTCAGTAAATTTCGCAGCATTAGAAAGCAAGTTGATCAAAACCTGGCGCAGACGCATGGCATCTGCGCGAATAATAGGGATATTAGGCGCGATATCCAGATTAATCTTAATGGGTTTTTCTTTTACGAGCCCTGATGCAGTTGGAATTACGCTTTGGAGTAGTTCAGCAATATTGACATCATCGAAGGACAATTCCATCTTGCCTGCATCAATCTTGGAGCTGTCGAGGATGTCGTTAATTAGGCGCAGTAAATGCTGGCCTGAATTATAAATTGCTGTGAGATCCTGATCCTGGAGGTCTGTGATGGGACCATCAATCCCTTTAAGGATGACGCGTGAGAACCCGATGATGGAATTAAGTGGTGTCCGAAGTTCATGACTCATATTTGCCAGGAATTGACTCTTGAGCCGATCCAGTTCGCGCATTTCGTTGATGGCTTGTTGTGCAAGTTCATACGAACGGGCGTTATCGATGGCAACAGCTACCTGGTCAGCCAGTGTCTGCAAAACAGCAATATCATCGGGTGCGAAAGCATCCACTTCCTTGGATTGAAGGTCAAGCGCACCAACCGTTCGTTTGCCAATGTGCAGCGGAATGGCAGCCTCCGAACGTGTGTCCGGGAGCAGAGGGTTTGGGCGGTGAATTGGATCAATTGTAGTATTGTTTACGACCAACGGAGTTCCTGTCGAAGTGACAGTACCCACAATGGAGCGTGAACCTACTTGTAGAGCGTGTTTACGTCGCAGCATTTCTTCACCGGCAGCACCGGTTGCAGATTTCAAGACAGTATTAAAACCAGTTTCTTCTGTATTGAATATCGCCACATGATAGAAACCGAAACGTTCGCGGATGAGGCTCACAGTCCGCGAGAAGAGCGTATCCAGGTCTAGGGTTGAAGTGACCAGCCGGCCAATTTCAGAAGAAGTCGCCAGATATTCATTTTGCCGGCGAAGCGTTTCTTCAAAATTTCGGCGTTCTGTAACATCTCTGGCAACCCAGTAAACCTGGTTTTCGTTCAGTTTGGAAATACTTGCATCAAACCAATAAGTCCTATTTTCAAGAACGAGAGGATATTCAAGTTTGTTGACTTCTCCCGTTTCAAGGGTTGCATGAATGGCGCCCAAAAATGGTTCGTGAGTTTCGGGTGGTAGAACATCGACGATTCTCTTGCCTAGCATATCGTCAGGTGGTTTGAACAATCGGGAAGGATTTGTAGGAGCAACGCGAACGTAGCGACCTTCATTATCATAAACGATAATCACATCTGTCATCGATGTGAACAGGGCGCGCAATTCAAGCTCAGATTGTTTCCGCTCAATGGCTACGGCAACCTGGTTGGCGACAAACGCGAGCGTATCACGGTCACGATTGGTCAAGCGAACATTCTGCTGATAGGTCTGGATCGCCAGAACTCCAATTACATGTTCGCCACTGCGCAATGGAACTCCCAACCAATCAATACCAATTGTGCCGCTTCCTTCCACATCCCCATTTTTTATCATTAGTGCATATATTTCTGGGGTGGCAAGTAAGGGCTTACCGCTACGCAAGACAAAACTGGTGAGATTCTTTCCTAGGCTCGCTGGAGGCAAGGGTTCGTCGTGTTCGTCAATATAGTATGGGAAACTCATTATGTCGGTCTTGTCATCGTATGTGGCTACGTAGAAGTTATCAGCCGGCATAAGTGTTTCTATGGATTGTTGAATACTGCGCATCAAGGTTGTTATGTCGGGCGCAACCAGCGCAGCTTCTGAAATTGTACGGATGGCTTCCTGAACGCTTTCAGCAAATTTGCGTTGTGTAATGTCTTTATCCATACCACGGTAACCGGTTCGGTTGCCGTTTGCATCGAGAACGGGTACTGCACTGGTTGCAATATAAATAGAATGGCCGTCTTTCGCTCGAAGCATTTTCTCAATATCAATTGCCTGGCCACTATTTTCGATTCCTTGCAGCAGCAATTCGGTAACCCGCACGGTCTCTTTGGGGTCGGCCAATTGATCAGCTGAAAATCCCAACATTTCTTCAGGTGTGTAGCCAAGGACATCTTTGACCCGCTCGGATAAATAGGTGTATTGCCAGTCCAGGTTGGTTTCCCAGATGTAGTCTGCGCTAACTGAAACTACATCCCGGAAGCGAGATTCGGAAGAGCGGATCTGATCGAACAATCGGGCGTTTTGAATGGCAATCGATGCTTGGTTTGCAATCGCTATGAGCAATTGCTGGTCATGCTCCGTATAGGCATTTGGTTCATGGTATGCTTGAACAGCCATTACCCCAAGGATAGTGTCGCTGATCAGGAGTGGCACCCCCAGCCAGGATCTCGCAGGTTCACCGACGCTTTGCATTCCATGAGCTAATAGCCAACCTTCAACGCCATCTGTAATAAGCACTGTGTCATGAGTTCGGATGATATACCCTGTGATCCCTTGCCCTGCCGGGAGCCGCGAAATTTCCTTGTCAATTTTCGATTCAGTGACGTTAAGCTGAAAAACATTCTCGTTTCTTTCGGCATCGAATAGGGCAATATAAAAGTTTGTCGTATCAATCAAGCGGGAAACTCCGCTATAAACTTCAGCCAATACCTGGTTGAGATCAATATGGGATGCCAACGCTCTGCCAAGATCGTTAAGCGCAGCCGTTTCCTCGGCGCGTATCTGTGTTTGCTGGAATAGATTGGCGTTTTCAATTGCAAACCCAATTTGACGACCAATCGTGCGTGTCAGTTCGATTATGTGCTCCGGGAAAGGTCTGGGGGTTTGATTAAAAGTACACAGGGTGCCCAACACCCGCCCGCGGGCTTCCAGAGGCACCCCGAGGTAGGCTTGAAGGCCATTCGACAACATCGCATCGACGTCTATCGGGGCACCTCGGTTTAAATCTTCAATTGCTAAATAGTTCTTTGATAAATAGACTTCCTCACAAAGTGTTCCACCCAATCCGGATTTTTCTGCGAACTTCCTTAATGAATCTGGTAATCCCCGGATACTGGCAAGTTCCAGTCTCTGACTATCCTGGTTAAACATACTAATAAGACCACCCCCCTGACCTAACAATACCAGCACCTGAGCCAGGACTTCATCCAGAATATTCTGCAAATCCAGTGTGCGGCTTGCAGAACTGATAATTTGATTTAAAGCTCCCAATTCTTCATTGCGGGAAGTTGTCTCCACGAACAAGCGGGCATTTTGAATTGCGATGGAAGCCTGACCAGCGATGGAGGTCATCAAACTACGGGTATGGAAGTCGAAAGCAAATGGATCATCGTAACTTTCAATCCCAATTACCCCAATAGGATGATTACCGAGAAGCATCGGTACACCCAGCCAACATTTCGATTCTGAGCCAACAATGTCAAGACCAAGAGCTTGTATTTTTTGAACCGTAAAGTCTTCGATAAGCAAGGGCTCGCCATGGCGGATGATATATTCGGTAAGTCCATTTCCTGCTTTCCTTGATGAGAAGCTGATTTGTTCTCCTTTCTCATACAGGAGGGGGAAACTGACCATGTCATGCGCTGCATCGTATAGAGAAATGTAAAAACTTCTTGTATCCAGCAGGCGAGACGCAAATTGGTGAATATATTCGACAATACCTTTTATATCAAGCGTTCCGGACAGGGCACGTGCCATTTCGTTCAAAACTGCCAGCTCCTGGGCGCGGTTTTCAGACTGCTGAAACAGGCGTGCGTTTTCAAGAGCAATTGCTGCCTGGTTGCTAATGGTTCTAATTAACTCAAAGTCATGGTCTGAAAAGAGTTTGGAAGATTGGATGCTTTGAAGAACAATCGCACCAAGAGTGCGACTTCCCAGTACCAATGGGACACCGAGCCAGCAAAGGGCGGGTTTGTCACTGCCAATTGCGACAAACTCTATTCCCAATTGTTCCATGGCAGCAGGAACATTTTCTGGAATGAAAAGAGGTTGGTTGGAACGCAAAACGTAATCGGTAAGCCCATTTCTCAACGGGCGGGCAGGTGCGGAATCCCGAATGCCATCGTTGATCGTAATGGGGAATGAAATGAGTTGTGTTTCCTGTTCATATTGGGCGATAAAGAAGTTTGTGGTGTCCATCAGCCGAGATGTAAACCGGTAAACCGTGTCGGCAATATTTGAAACATCCAATTGGGTAGAAAGTTCACGGCCCATTTCGTTAAGAAGTGTCAACTCCTGGGCCTGGCGCTGGGTTTGTTGGAACAAGCGGGCATTTTCCAATGCAAGTGAGAGCTGGTCCGTAACTTGCTGGATTAGCAATTGTTCTTCTTCACTCCAATGCCGTTCTGTAGATGGGTTGGCTACTTCAATCGCGGCCCAGGACTCGGAATCGATACGAAAGGGTGTCGTAAGAATATTTAATGCCGGGCTTGAGAAACTTTGGGGGTGCGCATCTGGGGTAAGAGGCTGGGTACCCATTTCGAATTCCGAATGCTGGGAAATGGAAGGATCGCCGACGGAATGGGCCAGCTTCTGATCTGGAATGCTTCTTCTGGTTTCCGGCTTGATGTCAGACGTTACTTCTATCTTGCGTTGATCAGGAGTAGTGTCTTCGGCTTGTTTAATATCTATAAAGAGTTTGTCAAGCCGTTTCTGTATTCGTTTGCTGGACATATTCAATCAGCTCCTCAGCCAGACTGCGATACTGTTGTGCGCCACGACTGGTGGGTTTATATTGGGTGATGGGCAGACCAAGGATCGGACTTTCGCGCAATTTTGTATCGATTTCAATGATGGTTTTAAAGATACCGACTCCGAAAGCACGGTCTAATTGATCATGAATATCGCGGTGGGTGCGGTTCCGTTGGTCTAGTAAGGTGACTAGTATACGATAAGCAAGATTAGGATTTTCATCAGCACGAACTTGGCGGATGATTGTCATCATGTCACGGAGGGCATAAGCCGAGAAATATTCAGCCTGGGTTGGGATGATAAGCAGATTGGCAGCGGTGATCGCGTTGATTGTAATGGCTCCCAACGATGGGGGGCAATCAATTAGGATGAATTGGTAAGGCAGAGGATTTACTGCATCAATCGCAGTTCGTAATCGGGAAGTGTAATTCAGATAAACGGGCATCATCTGTTCTGCCTGTTCAAGTCGATTGCTTGCTGGAATAATGTCAAGATTGGGAAAATTCGTCGCAAGGCATGAATCCATCACTGGGGATGTGTCCATAAGAATACTTGCGGAATTATTTGTATCCTTTCCTGGCTCAAACCCAAGAGCAAGAGTCAGGTTGGCTTGCGGGTCCAGGTCAATGAGCAGCACCTTTTGACCGGCCTCGGCGAGCGTTGCTCCCAAGTTTAACGCAGTGGTAGTCTTTGCCACCCCGCCTTTTTCATTGGATATTGCGATAGTATAGAACATGAGCCTCTTTTAAAATTCCAACGTGATTAATTTTCGGCTTTTCGATTTTTTTTATTTGGCGTACCATGTGTTTTAATGGCTTGGTTCACTGGCAGGGTTACATAAGGCCGGATCCGAATTTCGTCTGTTCCGAGTACTTTCTTTAGTTCTTCGATCGCTGTTGTGAGCATGGTTTGTGGGTCGGTTGTGGTACGAATTTTTGAAGTGATATCAGAAACCGTGCGTTCGCGGTTGGCCTGCCGTGTGGTTTCTTCAAATAACCGCGCATTTTCAGCTGCAAGGGCCACTCGATCTGCAACAGCGTTGACCAAGTCGATTTGCTCTTGACTCCAAGAATGACCTGACGGCAACTGTACAATGAGATTCCCAATAGTCTCGCCTCGCAACGAAATTGGGACCGAAAGAGAATTCGATGCCGATTTTTGTTTTTTGTGTTCACTTTCGGGAGTGTTCGACAACTGAAGAGGAGCCTCAATAGGTTGGGCACTTGTTCCAGAGTAACGGAATCCAATCAAATTCTGTTCGCTAGGCAAACGGCTCCAGGTCTGGTGCGAATATTGGCGAGAAAGGGCTTCAGCCTCTGCAAGTGAACGTCGTGTTGTATCAAACAAACGAGCATTATCGATAGCAAGGCTGACTTGGTCAGCAAGAATAGCAAGTACTTTTATGTCTTCGTCGGAGAAAGCGTTTGTCTGGAGGCTCTGAACATCCAGCACACCAACAGTTCGCGCACCAATCTGTAAAGGAAGCGCCATTTCAGCGCTGGTTTCAGGTAGATCGGGGTTATTGAAGTAGGCTGCATCATCTCCTACATTACGAGCAATGCGTATTGTTCCTGATGCGGCGACGCGCCCAACAATCCCTTGTTCTCCGATCATAAGGCGATGACCGCGATTTAACATTCTACGCCCTCCCTCGCTATTGGCAGCGCTAAGGATGGCATATTGATTGCTTTCATCATTTAGAAAAATACCAACATGGTAATAATTAAACTGCTCGCTTATTAGCGTGGTTATTCGAGGCAGGAGTTCTTCGGTTTTACGGATTGAATTGATTGCTTGTGTGATCAGTGCGACAACTTCAAGTTGGGAAGCACGCCGCTCTGCATGGCGAGATTCGGCTTCTAATTCGGAAGTTCGTTCAGCAACTCTATCTTCCAAAGATTGGATATTTTCCCTTAAGGTAGTGGTCATGACATTCAGTGTCTTAGCAAGCGTCCCGATTTCATCCTTACTTTGTACTTGTATTTTCGCATCAAGGTCACCGTTCGTGATTTCTTGTGCTGTCCTGGTTAATGCTGTTAATGGATTAGTTAATCCATTACTAATTAATAGCGTTGCAAGTATGGCAATTACCAAGATCCCCGCTACCAAGAATATACTTTGAGTTACCGTATTCCTTGTCACTTGGGCGATTTGCTCTTTAGCGAGGATGGATTCTGCAAGCATTTCACTGGAAGGAACAATGATAGCCAAGCCATAATCTACTTCAGGGATTGGCTGATAAACGATAAATCGATCTACCCCGCCGATTGATATTGTATCCAAACCACTCTCGCCCGATGCTATTTTCGCTAGCAATATATAAAAATTCGAAGGAACATTCTTAATTGTTGACTGATAAAATAATGCACCAAGTGGAGTTGTTGAAGGCGATAAACCAAAATCCTTGTAACCTGAATCGGGCATCGCGACCAATCGTTCGTTCTTATCGATTAGAAAAGCATAGCCTGTTTCGCCAACATGGATATTGGAAACTAAACCTGTAATCCTGTTAAGCTGAATATCCATGGCTACAACGCCAGCGAAATTTCCTCCGGAGTCGTATACGGGGGAACTGGCCGTTACAACCAATCCATGCAGAGCTGCATCGAGGTATGGGTCAGACCATACAGCTGTGCGTCCCGGATTTGATATTGGCGCAGCTTTGACGAACCACGGGCGCGTGGTCACATCGAAATCGGGCGGTACAAGTGATGCCAAGTCGACATTGGGGTAATAGAGCGTTTCACCAGATGTACCACCGAAGTACATGGCAACTGTGTCTGAATTTTTAGCAAGGATCGAAGGTACTAGGAAATCCAATTGTCTGATTGTATTTAACTCTGACACTAAACGATAGGATAAATCAATTTTGGCAGGTATAAAAATTGAGGCCGGGTCTGTGTTTGAATTATCCCAACTTCCATTTGGTAAACGAACCAATGATTGAGTGGCATCCCAGTAATTTCCATTGCTGAAAATCATCTCGTGGGAAAGTAAATTCTCGGTGGTGTCACCGACTGTAATAATGTTGTCTTTTATCGACGCGAAGAAATTATTAAGAACAAGTGCTTGTTCTACGCTTGTCGAGGTTAATTTCTCTTCTGCCTGCTGTTGGACGTTTGTATCCAATTGAGTGGTCAAATAGGTGCTTTCTTGCTGGGAACGAAGAAAAACATAATATCCTGTTCCTATAATTGCAATAAATGCAATTAATATGTTTCCCAGGATCAACTTGGTTCGGAGGGTAATCGATCCAAGTGATAGCCGTTTTGAGAAAAACGATCTTTTGGGTAATGGAATTTTCATAGTTATTTTTTCTTTTTATTATTCTGCAGTCTTATCGTTACCTTGAAATTGGATAACTACTTCTGAGCCCGGGATGACGCGGCCGAGTTCTTCGACAGCGGTCTGCAGTACGTTGCGCAGGTTAATAGAACCACCGACTTTTGAAGCAATTTCACCAATAACCGATTCAACTTCAGCACGTTTGCTGATCTGTTCATACAAACGGGCACTTTCCAGAGCTGAACCCAGTTGTTCTGAAAGGGTACCGGCGGCAGCAATTTCTTCCTCGGTCCATTGACCTCTTCCTTGAGTTTTTTCCAAGCGGATGGTACCAATCACATCCTCGCGAACTTTGATGGGTAAATGGAGAGTGGTGTTGTCATTCGTCAGAATAGGTTTCCCAGATTTAATTACCATCAAGGATTCGGGACTGGCTTCATCCGTAATTGGAAATACTGAACGAGCAGCGCTAACAAATCCAATCTTTTCTGATTTCTCCTGCAAAAGTCGTTGCCAGCCAACACGACCAGCTTCACTATACGTTCGGCGAGTGGATTCGAGAGCGGCTTGAGTGCTGGCAAAAAGGCGGGTATTTTCAATGGCGATGGCAACCTGGTCAGCGAGAACCTTTAATATACTAACGTCTTCTTCCGTAAACGCCATTTCCTTTACACTTTGAACATCCAGTGCACCAAGGATCTTCCCACCAACAATGAGTGGCAATGCCATCTCGGAATGTGTCTCAGGAAGGTCGGGGTTATTGAAAAAGACTGCATCCTTTCCTACATCCAATGCGATACGAGCCTGCCCACTCCCAGTCACATAGCCGACGATACCAACCTGACCAACTTTCAACTTATGCCCCCGCGCCAACATACGCTGTCCGCCTTCGCTGTTCGTTGCACGTAAAACGGCGTTCTCTTCTGTATTGTCAAGCAAGAAAATACCTACATGATAGAATGCAAAACGCTGACTGATGAGGCGTGTTACCTGCCCAAGTAGTTCATCAAGATTGCGGATGCGGGTAACCGCCGCACCGATTTCTGCTGTAGCCTGCAATTGGGAAGCACGTCGCTCCAGAGCCTGTGTGCGCTCAGCAATCCGTTGTTCAAGGCTATCAATAAGAGAATGTAATTGGTCTGCCATTGAGTAAAAAGATTTGCCCAGTAACTTGAGTTCTGAACTTGGAAAACCTATATTTGGCCGGAAATCAAGTTCCCCTTCCGAAATGCGAACAGCAACCTGGGTCAATGTAGAGATTGGTGCAGCCAACCTATCGCCCAAGAACCATCCTGCCAATCCAACCAGTGGCAATGAAAATACGAAAATACCGATAAACCAATATAGAACTTGCCTTTCATTAGCAAGGATCTTATTCGCTGAAATGTCAACTCCGATGATACCTGCTAATTGGTTATCAGAAGTGTAAAAAGGGGCATAGGCTGAAAGGAAGGTTCCATATTCATCTGTATAAAAATCATTTTCAACCATCGGGTGATCCATGGTTGTAAAGTTAGCCGCTAGCACTGGCCCAGGAATATTATAGCGTTCGCCAAATGCAGACCCAAGCGGATCACCAGGTTCGACTGCGTCCACCACAAAATAGAGACCTTGCGAGTCAAAACGCATCGTGTAGACGAAAGCTAAATCTGGATCCGAGCTACGAATTCGCAGATTCTGTAACCGTATCTGTTCAAATGCTGGATCGGATGATGAGTTAATACTTACAAACAAGTCACCATTTTGTTGGAGGGAAGCCAGGGAAACAATATTCAAAAGACGTTGGCGTAGATCGGTGCGGTCCTGCTGGCGATAGATTGTATAGCTTATTGTTAACGTTAGGCCAACAGCTAGAAATGCCAATAGTATAAAACTGAGAACCAGTCTCGACCGCAAACTTATTGTTCGCATGAATGGAGAATTTCGGGTTTTCACTTCCCGGCTCCTTTATCTTTAGCACGCTTATGGGTTTCAGGCTTTATGGAATTTTGCAGCCTTACTTCGGCCAGCTTGAGACCAAGAGAATTCCTTATTTCCTGAACAGCAGTCTGGAGTACCACATCAATATCCAGCGTTTCGCGCATTCTGGTAGCAGCCTGCCCGATGGCTCGTTCACGCTCTGCACGCATTTGAGCATCTGATACCAGACGAGTATTTTCGAACGCCAAGCTTACGCGTGATGCAATTGTTTCAAGCAGTGTTATCTCATCTGCCAGCCACTCGTACTGCGGATTTTTGTTTTCATAGCCGATGATACCAATGACATTTCCACGCAAAATGATGGGAGCGATCAACCTGGATCGGGGGTTTTTATCTGTTGTGGAATAAGTTGTGGAATTCCCAGCCAGTAATTGCTGATTAGTATCAAAGGGAAATGTTTCTGTAACAGGTAGAACCTGAAGCTGGTCGTAGTGATAGCCGAGCGTTCCTCCGCTCTTTATCTGCTCCCAGGCACTTTTTGTGGTTTTAGCAGCCAACTGATCGATTTCTTTTATGCGGTTTTGCAATTGTCCCACCAGTCGAATATTTACGATGGAAAGTGAAACCTGGTCAGCAAAAGTTTGCAGGATTTGCTGATCTATATATTGCGGATCCGGGGAAAGGGTTTGGATATTAATTAATCCGATAATTCGTTCCCCGAAAAGAAGGGGAAACGAAGAGTTGGTTTTGGTGTCAGATAACTGGATTGGTCGCTCAAGATAAAATTGTTGTTCGCCAGCCTTGTAATGCAACCTGTCAATCGGCGCGTAGGTTAACCCGATATCCCCGTGAATAATGGCTAATTGGTATTCACTGGCAAGCAAAGCGATTCCTTCTGGACTGTTGGTCGCCTTTAGAACAGCAAATTCCTCGTTTTCACTAGCGAGGTAAATCCCAACATGATCCAGTTCTAGATGATCTACCAACAATTGGATGGTCTGTTCGAGGAGGGCGATTTCATCTTTTACCTGACTTGCCAGGCGAGCAGCTTCAATGACAGTTTGCAGAAGAATGTTTCGCTGTTCAAGGGCTACTGTTCGCCCCTGTAACAACGAGCGACTCTCTTCCAATTGAATATTGGTGGCATGTGATTCTTGTTCATCTTCCAAAATCCTTTTAGAGGAAGCTGTAATGCTTCGAATAGCCAGAAATAATAATAACAAGACAGCAGTGAACGTTATCGTGTGGGAAAGTAACACCGAGGACGTGGATACATAGGCTTGGATAGCCAACCAGCCCCGGGTTTCTGCATAGATCAAGCCAACTCCGGCAAAAACTGTTAGGACAGTAAAAGTGATTCCGCTTTGGATACCCATTGTCAAACCGGCGGCGAGAATCACAATGGCGAAAGAAGCAAAACCCGAATCACGAACGCCCCCATATAAAATTTCTTCCAACAGGATAACCAGCCATAACAACGAATTAAAGAGAAAACTTGCCAGTCGAATATGTCCGGAATGTAGTAATGATAACAAACCCAATTCAAGTATTACTGCAACAATGGCAATGATGAACTGTCCGGGCGGAGGGAAGAACAAAGCGTATAAGAAATAAACAAACGTCAAAGCAAGCGTAAATAACAGAATGGTGTTTATATTCTGTGCTTGAATACTCTTTTCTGGAGTATCAAAGGTGGGAGCCTTAAGAAGATTCCTAAAACGAGCCAACATGTGCTTCGCCTCTGTATCAATGACGTTATGGAATTTTAGTTCGTGTCTTTATCTTCTTGAGAATCAATGCCAATTTGGATGAATGTATTTGTTGTTCCAAGCGCAATACCTAATTCACGGACAGTATTCTGGAGCAACGTGTCCAAATCGGTTGATTGTTGAATTCGGGTAGAGATTGTACTTATTTGTTGTTCGCGGGAAGCAAGACGTTGAGCATCCTGTAGCAAGCGTGCATTTTCCAAGGCCAGACCAACCTGGTTGGCTACTTCAATTGCAAGGGTTTGATCAGAATCACTCCAGGCATCCCCCGCTTTTCGCAATAACCTAATTGTACCGATATGTTGCCCGCGAAGTGTGATGGGTGTGTTTAAATGATTGGATTCTATGTCGTGAGCCAGTGGTTGAATATCTGATGGCCTGAGCGGGGATAGTCCGATAGATGTATATCGAAAAGCCTGTTTGTTCCCGCGAACGCGTTGCTGCCAGACTCGGCGGATGTTTTCATTAGTGGTGGCTTCCAGTTGTTGGAGAGCATTTTGACTTTCTCCCAGTGATCGGGCATTCTGGATTGCCAACCCAATCTGATCTGCTAATGTTTGAACAATTTCGATATTTTCTTGAGAGAACTCTTCTTTTTCTGTGGACTGAATGTCAAGAACGCCAATTACCTTGCCGTGCGCTGTCAAAGGAACGGCTGCTTCAGAATGAGTCATGGGCAGATCTGGGTTTTCAAGAAATGCCGTGTCTCTCCCAACGTCCCCAGCGATGTGTGGACGATTCTGGTAGGCAGTTGAACCCACAATGCCTTGTTGCCCAACCTTGAGCCGGTGTCCGCGTATTAGCATACGTTGTCCGCCCTCAGATGATGCCGCTTGAAGAACGGCATACTCATTTGTATCATTGAGTAAGAATATAGCACAATGATAATAACCAAACCGTTCAGAAATCAATTTTACGGTCTGAGAGAGGAGCGTATTGATATCTTGGAGCTGTGCTGCGTCGCGAGCGACCTGTGAGGCGGCTTGAAGTTGGACGGATTTGCGAACCAAGTCAGAAGTTCGTTCTTCAACTTTGTGTTCAAGTTCCAATTGCGTACCGCGTAGCTCGTCCAAAAGCTGATTCAGACGAATGGTAAGTTGAGCTGTTTCATCGGATGTGATAATGATTGCTCGCCGGGAGTAAATCCCTTTCCGGATTTCATCCATTGTTTGAATCATTTCATGCACGGGTTGTGAAACAGAAAGAGTTAGGAATCCTGCTTGGCCAAGGCCAAATACTATGGATACCACACCTATTATGGAAGCTTGCACAAGATATTGGTGGATTTCTGTTGCAGAATTTGAGCCGACTGCTGATGCATTGAGTAGTTTTTGATAACCAAGGGCTCCAATCATCAGGATGGTGGACAGTATCAGCGAAGCAATAATAGCCTGCAAGCGAACGGTCATTCGCAATCCAGATTCTGCATTTTGTCGCTCTGAATTGCGTGGTAAAAGAGCACGGCGAATGGGAGCGAGAATGCGATCCAAGGTAAGGGTTTCTTGGATCACGACCCAGGTGCTTGAGATAAATCCACCAATAGCAACATGGATAATTTGAATGGTGGTTGCGCCTCCTACCCGGTACATGAATAGGACACCTGGAAGAACTACCAATAAATAAGCAGTTGCAATTTCTATCAGGGCAAAGCGCCAAGGGAGGATGATTATTTCGCGCCAGGCTTGTATTTCCAATTCATTTTCATCTTTTCCTGCTGGAAGGGTTTTTCCTTTGAAAAGGATATCCAGACGTGTACGGGCGTGTGTGGTTGCCATGGCCGTGTATATTGGGATGACCAGGTTCACAAATAGGACAAATCCAAAAACACTTATCAGTAATTCCACGGTTTGAAGAGCAGAAAAATTGGCTGTAATCAGGATGTAATAAATACCAATTGCCGCAGCAAAATATGATATTAATTGTGTGATGGATTGCATACGCAGGACATAACTGCCTCCCCACCTGGAGAGCAAGCGTTCCAATCGATCTTTTTGGCGAATTGGTTTATTCACGGGCTACTCCTTTATACCGCCTAATCCATTTTCAATTCAATCGTTGCTTCATCTGCTCGCAATGCCCGACCGAGTTCTTTAATGGCAGTTTGCAGAATCAGGTCCGTATTCGGGGAGGACCAAATTTTCCCAGTGATTTCAGCAGCCAGCCGTTCTCGCAAGGCTAATTGTTGACTCTCTTCCAACAAACGTGCATTTTCCAGAGCAAGGGAAGCCTGCGTGGCAACAGCCTCAATGAGATCGCGTTCTTCGGATGTCCAATCTTGCTGGCCTTCCAAAGATAGATGCCCGATGATCTGATCTCGCAAAGTTAAAGGTACATTAACGATAGAGTCGTCTTTTCCGGTTCCAAGCGTTTCCACTCCTGAAATGTATTCAAATCCACCATTTTGACGAGCGGTTTCAGACCATGCTTCTGAAACATACAATCGATGTGTTGTGCGCAGTTCTTCCAAGCTTGCCTGGGTCTCCTGGAAAAGACGCGCATTTTCCAATGCAATTGCCACCTGATTTGCCATGCCCTGGAGAGTATCAATTTCCTGTGATCCAAAGGCCGCCTCTTGTGTGGATTGCACATCCAACGCCCCAATTGTCCGTCCGCCAACGATTAACGGAAGGGCAATTTCTGACCTTGTATCTGGCAGTAAAGGGTTATTGAAGCGGACTGGTTCTGAACCGACATCTTCAGCAATACGGGCCTGTTGTGTCGTAATTGCTGCCCCGACCATGCTTTTCCCACCGAGTTCAAGGCGATGGCCACGGGCTTTGAGAGTTTGGCCGGCGGTCCCGGTGGCATCTTTGAGTTCTGCCCAGCGATTTGCAGCATCAGTGATGAAAATTGCCGCATAATAATAGTTAAAACGGTCGGTAATCAGGTTTACTACTTTGGAAATTAGTAGATTAGTATCCAGGATACTACTGGCAACCCGGCCAACTTCAATTGTAGCATTGAGTTGTTCGGTCCGGTCGGAAACCCGTTTTTCCAGGCCGGTTTGCAGTTCCTCCAGCCGAGAGATCATCCGGTTGAAGTACACAGCTAGTTCGCCAACCTCGTCTGTGGCTGTGATAGGAACCCGCTGTTTCAAATCACCATCTTCAATCTGTCTGAAGGTTTTGATCATTTGGCGAATTGGTTGGGAAATGGAATTTGAAATAACAATAGAGATTCCGAGACCAATTAACAGAGAAAAAACACCAACTATGATTGACTGGACCTGTAAATTTGCGAGAACGTTTAGCGAACCAATTTCTCGGTAAAGAACTGTTACTGTCTGGTGATACCCGATTGGAGCTATATTCAGAATTGTGATAAGAATAAGGGCAATGAACGCTGCAAGTATCTTGACCAACAGACGTATACCCCTGACCCCCGCTGTCTGCGAATCGAAACCTTGTGGAGTTAATATTTGGCGGACGATTGTAAACATGCGTTCGACAAAAAGGACTTCAAAAATTTCAATTATTAGACCAGATGCGATCCCGGCGAAAATCAGATAAAAAACTTGGTCACTATCGCCTTTTAATACAAGAGATAGATAAGTGGCAGAGAGGGGCAGAATAAATACAAACAACGTAATGAGTGCAATTCCAACATAGCGCCAAGGTAAGGAAGTAATCTGTTTCCAAGCCAAGGTGTCTTCAGTATCACCACTTACAAGAGGTCTATTAATAGCCCACTTCCCTAGGCGTAAGATTACTGCTCTGTTTGAAGTGTGGGAGTAGATTAATAGAAATATGTTCCGGAAGAGCATCAGTAAAGCGGTGACAATCGCTACCTGAGTTATTTGCAGGATTGTTAGTTCCGAATTAATTCTCATCAGGAACATCGTAAACATAATTCCTAATAGAATAGCGATCAATTGTGAAATGATGAGCACGGATATGATATAAAATCTGCCAGTCCTGTTAAGCAACCACCCAGCGAAGTTGTTGGAAGGAGGAAGGGTATTCATTTCGTTTCTTTCCCTGTTGGATCGGAAGATGTAGTCTGTTTATTATCTACATCAAACTTGATCTGGGCACGACGAGCACCAAGTGCCTTGCTCAATTCACTTGTGGTAGTCGCCATGATGGTTTGCATGTCAGTGGAGCGTCGAATTTTACTGGTCACTTCGTAGAGCAATCGGTCTTTTTCCACCTGGTGACGGATTTGTTCCAGGAGACGGGCATTCGCCATAATTGCCGCAAGGCTACCCCCCAGTGTGCCAAGTAATTCCTCATCATTTTCACTATAAGCGCCGGTTTGATCGCTTTCTACATTCAGAACCCCAAGCAGTTCTCCGCGATAGGAAAGGGGAATCGCCAATTCTGAACGAACGTTCGAACCAACTTCAATATAGCGCGGATCTTGTGTAACATCATTGATTCGTTGAAGTTGTTGATGTACAGCAACCCAGCCAGTGATGCCATCGCCCAAAGGAACTTCCACCTGCTTAACTTCCTCAGAATAACCGGCTGTTGCCTTCACTGTTAGTATCTTCTTTTCTCTGTCAAGCAGTAAGATGGCCACCCGATCTCCCCCCAATGTGACCTGGAGGCCTTGAGCAGCGCTGTTCAAGGATTCTTCAAGAGTAGTTCCAGATGCAGCCGCAGTGGTTACATGGTGAAGAAGGCGGTGCTGAGAAAGGTGTTCTTGTGTCTCTGCGAACAATTCGGAATTTATGACTGCCACAGCCAATTGATCGGCAAGGATTCGCAAGACACTGATATCCTCTTTCTTAAAGGAATACGGTTGAACGCTCTGAACGTCCAGGGCTCCGAGAATACGCGCCCCTACTTTAAGCGGAATCGCTACTTCCGCCCGAGTATCGGGTAACAAAGGATTGGCATAATATGTTGCATCGCGGCTTGTGTCATTTACAATTAGAGGTTCACCGCTTCCGGTGACATAACCTACAATTGACTTGGAACCGACTTTGAGTTTATGCCCGGCACGTTTCATTTGCATGCCAGCTTCGCCCGTAGCTTCACGGATGACGGCGTATTCGTTGGAAGGATCAATCAAGAACACAACTGCGTGGTAAAAATTCAAACGCTCGCGGATAAGCGTAACCGCTTCGCTCAGCAATTCGCCCAAGTCAAGGGAACTGGAAATATCACGGGCAATTTCAGCCGCAGTCTGGAGCTGTAATGCGCGACCTCTTGTTTCGTCCAATAAACGAGTATTATGGATTGCACCAGCAATTTGCGCTGCGAGCGTGGTTAGAAAACGCATATCTCCGTCATCAAATGCACGTTCGTGTTCGGTATCCTGAACGACGATAGCGCCAATCACATCCCCTGATGTAACCAAAGGTACACCCAGCCATGATTTTGCAGTCTTTCCTACTACTTTTGCACCCAGAGCTGCTGAGCGTTTTTCAGTATCTTCAACGATCATTAAGGGCTGTTTCGTACGGATAAGGATGGAAGTCAATCCTTCTCCAAGCGGGAATGCTTCAATTTGTGAGATTTCACTACCAGAGATATTCTTCTCAAACATATAGGGGATGGCGATAGAGTCGGTCCCTGCATCGTAAAGAGCAACCAGGAAGTCTATATCCCCTAAAGTCTGGCGAATGTGCCCATGGAGAGCGCTGTAAATTGCGGGTAGATCTCTGAGTGATGAGATTTCCTGACTGGCGAGTGTAATCGCTTCCAATTCAAATACGCGGCGTTCGGTACTTTTCGTTTCAAGAATGCGGTCAAGAGAAATTGCCGTTATTTCTGCGATGCTAATATAGGGCTGAATATTCGATATTGATAATGGGTTTTTTTCCCTGGTTCCAATAAGTATGATGGCTGAGATCGACTTGTTTCGCAAAACGGGTACCAGCGCTACACTAAATATTCGAAATTGTTGCAGAAGTTTAATTAAGTTGCTCGGTAAGGTATTTATACGCGCTTCTTCACCGATAAATATCCCTGTCGAAAACCAGGATTCGAGCTCTCCCAGTGTGATTGCCATAGACTCTGGCAGGAGCAATCCTCGCTGCGCTCCCAGACCGGACTTTATCAAGATCCGAAGGCTTTCTCCTTCAACAGCCAGATAGAGGAATAAATAAGGCGCCATTGAAAAGATTTCTTGAATTTTTTGATAGATATCATTTTCTGTCTGCGCTTGGCCGATCTGATAGCCAAGGCGATATATGTCAGCCACTTCCTGGTTGCCTGAAAAACGTGACTCGAGCGATCTAACATTTTGAAAAACGAATGCAATCTGGTTGGCGAGTGTCTGGAGGGTCACAATTGTTTCAGAATCAAATGAATTAATATTAATACTTTGTACATCCAGCGCTCCAAGCACCTGGTCCCCAGTCATGATAGGCACAGCCACTTCTGCCTGTGTCTCTGGTAATAATTCATTCTTGAGATGAATTGGATCTTCGATTACATTGGAGACCAATCGGGGCTGTTTGTTGGCTGTCACCCACCCGATGATGGATGGCGACCCAACCGCCAGGCGATGAGTCGCTTTCAATATTTGTTTTGCACTTGGCCCCTGAGCCGCGCGAAGGACAGCATACCGTCCGGTGTCATCAATTAAGAAAACGCCTGCATGGTAATACTGAAATCGTTCGATAATCAAGTTGACGGTTTTATTGAGTAATGCGTCCAAGTCAAGTGAGGTGGTGATATCCTGAGCAATATCTGCAGCGATCCGTATCTGCCGTGTTCGTTCCTCAACCCGTTGTTCGAGGGTGGCTTGCAGCGAATGTAATTTTCGATTGGCGTCAACAACTTCTCCTAAACGTTGGCGTTCAAGGAAATTGCGTGCAAACATCACAATGAGTACTGTACCGCCCAAAGCTGTGAAATTGATAACCAGGAAATAAGCGCTTAACGAAGTTAAGCTAGGCGCTACGAAGGGTACCAATGCTGTAGCAATAATATTGAAAAGGACTAGCGCCACTGCTGCCCCAACCGGTAAGAGAATGCTGGCGATGAGCATTGATAGCGGAATCGTTAAATACAGTGCAAAATCAGAAAATTGACCACTACTGATTGCAAGCAAATATCCAATTGCTATTGGGCTGATGGCGAAGATGATGACCCCAATGACGTGAAATTGGCTCCGGGTCAACAGGTAAGCAACAAAGAAGATTCCGCTTAAACCCAATAGTCCGAAAATAATATTCTGTATGTATCGATGTTCAAAATATGCCAGCCCTGTAGCGACGAGCGTAAGAACCACCATGGCAAGCGAAATTGCAGATGATAACTCTGCTTTTCGGCGGATTACGACATCCTGAACAGAAGGATGAGCTTGAATGAGATTTTGAAAGAATCTATTGATGGTCAGCTGATTATTATTTTCAGAAGACATGCAGGTCTCCTCAAAAGATGGAAGACGAAATCAGGAACAGATGCAGGGTCTTGCTTATGGTGCTTAGCTCATCTCCCAAACTGGATTTCCAGCGAGAATAAAGCGGATCTGGTCTGGAAAACGGTCGGGGTCAAGCGGTTTACCAAGAAAGCCATCGAAACCGGAGCTTCGAGCCTTGTTCATCTGTTCAACACTGGCCTCAGCGGTAACGGCGATGATTGGAACTTTCTTTAATCGTTCAGATGCCCGGATTTTCTTAAGCGCACCGAATCCGTCTTCGTAGGGCAGGCGGATATCCATGAGAACGAGATCGAGACGCGGAAGTGTATCAGCATATTCAACAACTTCGTAACCCGATGTTTTCCATTCGCAATGGATGCCAAGATAACCCAGCATGCGGGCAATGAGAACAAAGTTCGATACATTGTCTTCCACCACCAAGACTGTGCAATCTTTAGGAATGGTATATTTCCGGGTTGGCTGGGTATCGGAGGTGGGGTTTTGAATAGTATCTTGTGGATCAGACATAATTATCTTTTCCTTAGGTAGACATCAACTTGCTGAGGAAGAAGATCAACATCAATTGGCTTTTGGATATAGCCATCACAGCCAGCCTCGAGGGATTTTTCGCGGTCGCCACGCATCACGTTGGCGGTCAGTGCTACAATGGGAACGCTTTCAAAACCTGGAAGTGAGCGGATACGGGCGGTTAAAGAGTAGCCGTCCATATCAGGCATATTAATATCCATCAAAATTAAGTCCGGGTGCAGGGTTTTAAGTGCTTCCAAACCTTCTCCAGCGTTCCCGGCCTCTACGATTTTATAACCCTCTGCCGTTAATACTCGCCGGACAAGCAAACGGTTATCGAAATTATCTTCAATATTGAGGATGGTTGCAGAACCCATAAATTTCTGAGGCCTCCGATAATCCATTTTAGCATGTCAAGAATAGCGGCGCATAACAGCATCCTTGCAATCTCCACCAAAAAAACTGGCTGGAATTGGCGGGAACGTTTACAATAAAAGCAGACGAAAATAGGAGCGAAATGATGACTCAAAGTGATGATCTTGAACTTCGGGCAGTGAATACAATCCGGTTTCTCTCAGCGGATATGGTCCAGCAAGCGCGTTCCGGACATCCGGGACTACCGATGGGTTGCGCAGCAATAGCTTATACAATCTGGACGAGGCACTTACGCCACAATCCCCGAAACCCGCAATGGCCTGACCGGGACCGTTTCATCCTTTCAGGTGGTCATGGAAGTGCACTTCTATATTCACTCTTACACTTGACCGGTTATGATCTATCGTTGGATGAATTAAAGAACTTCCGAAAATGGGGAAGCAAGACACCTGGTCATCCTGAATATGGAATTACACCTGGAGTGGAAGTAACAACCGGTCCTTTGGGACAGGGTTTTGCCAATGGTGTTGGGATGGCGGTTGCTGAAGCACATCTCGCAGCTGAATTCAATATGCCTGGTAATCAGGTGATAAACCATACGGTTTACGCGATTGTCACAGATGGCGATTTGATGGAAGGAATTTCTGCTGAGGCTGCCTCGTTGGCTGGTCATTTAAGACTGGGGAAGCTTATTTACCTTTACGATGATAACCGGATATCAATCGATGGCTCAACGGAAATTGCCTTTACCGAGGATCGAGCCGCCCGGTTTGCAGCCTATGGCTGGCAGGTTCTGCGGGTCGCCGATGGAAACAATGTGGAAGAAATTGATGCCGCAATCCAGCAAGCAAAAACTAACCCGCGTCCGTCACTCATCGTTTGTCGAACTACGATTGGGTTCGGTTTACCAACCCGGCAGGGAACCAGCAAGGCACATGGTGAACCACCCGGCGACGAGGAATTGGCTGGCGCCAAGAAGAATCTAGGCTGGCCGATAGAGCCGCGTTTCTTAATCCCTGAGGAGGTACAAGCATTTTTCCGTCAAGCAGTGGAAAAAGGCCGCGTGTGGGAGGCAAACTGGAGGTCTAAATTGGAAATCTACCGGGCCACCCAGCCAGAAAAAAGCGTTGACCTGGAACGTCGTTTGCGTGGGGAATTACCAGTAGACTGGCAGTTAGCAATTCCTGTCTTCCCAGCGGATGAGAAAGGATTGGCGACGCGCATCGCATCTTCGAAAGTACTGAACGCATTGGCAGTTAAAATTCCCGAGTTCATTGGTGGTTCTGCAGATTTAGCCCCTTCGACTAAGACATGGATCGAAAACAGCCCAGCATTTGAGCCAGAAACCCCAAGTGGACGAAACTTTCATTTTGGCGTGCGCGAACATGCCATGGGCGCAGTCGTTAATGGTCTGGCTGTACATGGCGGCATTATTCCATTTGGCGCAACATTTTTGGCGTTTGCCGATTACATGCGTGAACCGATCAGACTTTCGGCTCTCTCGCACTATCCAAGCATCTGGGTCTTTACACATGATAGTATTGGAGTAGGTGAGGATGGACCGACTCACCAACCTGTGGAACACCTGGCGACTCTCCGTGCAATACCCGGAATGACAGTTATACGTCCGGCAGATGCCAATGAGACCGCAGTCGCCTGGAAATTTGCAATAGAACACCGGAATGGGCCAACCTTGCTGGCATTGACCCGTCAAAATGTTCCCACGCTTGACCGAAACCTGTTTTCCCCGGCTGACGGTCTGGAGAGAGGTGCATATATTCTGGCCGACTTGGGGGATGGCGACCCGGAGATAATCTTAATGGCTTCTGGTTCAGAAGTGAGCCTGATCGTTGAAGCAGGTTTGCGACTGGCTGCGGAAGCTGTCTCGGTGCGTCTGGTATCTTTCCCATCCTGGGAAATATTCATTGCGCAGGATCCGGCGTATCGAGAGAGCGTTTTACCGACTATGGTCAAATCCCGGCTTGCAGTTGAAGCAGGCGTTTCAATGGGTTGGGAACGTTGGGTAGGGGATGGAGGAATTATTCTTGGAGTGGACCGTTTTGGCGCGTCTGCTCCCTATGAAATCGTATATCGAGAATTCGGCTTATCGATTGGGAATATTGTTAAGCGGGCGCTTCAACTGGTGCGACATTAAAAATAGCGTATCCAGATAATTATCGATAGGGATAAGTAGAACTGTTAATAGAGATGAGGGAATACACGATCGAGCAGGTAGCGTTCTCCTAGAATCTCCATAATTTAGAACCATAACCTGTTCTAAGATATTTTTCGATTGAGTTGCGCATATCATTTTCGTCGACATACAAAAGCGGAATTTGCGAACGTTGACAGGCGAAACCATCTTGCCAGGCTTTTAGCCCAGCCGAGGAAATTTCCAGCGAGAAGGTTTCCGGATTAACAGGCAGCCATTCAGCAAGAGTATGCTCACCATAGATCAGGTACGGGTAATCAGCGTAATGCCAAAGGGGGATCCCTAATCGTTCCGCTGCGGTGCGGGTCAGGACATGGTCCCGGTGCGATCCAATAGCCAATGGTGAGACCAATTCACATGGCTCGGTTATATTCTTGCGGATGAAATCGGTTACCGGCGGGATAAGGTAAGACTCAACCGGTTCCAATGGCTTCATTTGATCCTCGTTCTCTTTTATCACTGGTTCGTCAGTTCCTGGAATATATCGGTAGATATTATCTGGAACCGTATATCGCCTAAAGGACGCTGCACCCAAAACATTGCAGCACGCTGCATCCTCAATGCTGCGGTTTAAGGGGACATCATCGCCGATATTCCAGAAACCGTGAAGAAGTTGAGCGTATTCTGTCAAAGGTCTGCCTGCAGGCGGGTCACCGGCGCAAATGGTCCAGACCTCCACCTTATCACCACGCTGAGCCAGTTCCCAAACCAGGCCACCAGCGGAGAGCACCACATCATCAAAATGAGTAGAGAGGAAAACCCAGTTTTTCATTTGGCCGCCTGAGTGCGAGAGTTGATCTCTTTTTGAGGCACCTTGATGGCGAAAATGATACCACCTAGTAAGAATAAGAATGCCGAGATAATGAAAATTGACATGAAAGTGGTGCGGGTCAGGGTTACCAGTATCACCCCAAATATCAAACCACCCAATGCACCCGAGACGCCAGTCGATAGGTTGCTGTAAGCCATATATTGGCCGGCCTCATCTTTGGGAGCCAGATCACTGGCCAGAGCAGGGGCGATGGCCATGATTGGACCGGTGGCAGCCGATCGGATGGCAGCCAATATTAGAAACGCAATGTAATTGTTCACTAAACCCATCAGTAAAGTGGTTATTGCGCATAGGAACATTGCCCATAGGATTAATGGACGACGTCCAATCCTGTCAGAAACTACGCCCGAGATGATTGCAGAAACCATCGTAAAAACCAGGCTGATACCGCCCATTGTCCTGAAGCCCGCGTCCGGATTGACCGCCGGGAAGTAGACCTGGAAGAAATAACGGGCAAAGAACTGCAAGCTGTTGATCCCCATATATGCCAGCAACATGGCAAAAACAACCCAGAAGAAAACCGCAACGCGTGTCTTGACTCGGAACATATCGCGCACCGCCTGTCCGAGACTTATTTTGTCCGAAGATTGTGCTGGTTTATCTTTTCCACGGATAACCACGGCATTGATAATGCCGCTCACCGCAAGAACCCCGCCGATCAACCAGAGTGCAAGTCCGGTCTGGCCGTTTTGGTTGAAAATGGTAACCACTACAATGCCTATGGTTGCCCCGATCATAGTTAGGAAACCCTGGATTCCGGAAGCTGTACCGCGTTGGTTCTCGGGTACAACATCCACCAGCAGCGGCCACCAGGCTCCGTTGCCTACGTTGGTGGTAAACTGCATCCCGCAGTAGCTTAGAATAATGATCGGCAATCCAAGGGAGAGGAAAATCGGCCTCAAGGTTGGGGCGAGAAAGAGGGTGGGCAGCCCGATCAAGGGTAAACCTATTATCGCACCGATCAAGATCGCCGGAGTGCGTCGGCCCCACCGGCTTGCGCTATGGTCGCTCAGGATGCCGGAAAGTAGACTGACAATAATCGCCAGGAGAGTACCGAAGAAACCAATTAAACCGGTCACCAGTCCTTTTCCCTGGGTCACGACTCCTTCCACGAGGGTGGGCAACAGAACGCTATTGTAGGCGGTCCAGACCAGGTTGGCCCCCAACATCAACATACTCATCCCAAACAAGAAACCAATGGAACGTTTTACTGACAAACCTGATTGAGTTGTCATGCTCTCTCCGTTGTTGGTCTTGGAATCATTCAATGAACGGATTATGCGAACAGCGTTCAAGTTGGCATTATCCGTTTAGTGGATAGTTAATTGAGAAATGCCTACATCATGATTTTTTGAAGTTTCATCAGGTCTTCCATTGCACCTTTGACCTGGATCTTGCGCTGCATGTAAGCAGTGGTGCCATTAACCTTCTTGTCCATGATCCCTGATAGGATATCTGTGGTCACAGTGATCAGCACGTCTGGTTTTTCGATTGTCTCCTGGCTGAGGGTGGCGGATGTGCCGTCCACAGCCCGGATGAGCCATAACTCATTTGTGTCAGAGAACTTAAATTGAAGGGTTTTCGAGAACCCTTTCAAAGCAGCCTGAACGCTGGGGTCTGCGAATCGGGCCACCATCTTCTCAAGATACGGTTTGATGTCTGCCATGGAATTCTCCTTTTTCTAAATGCGATTTGATGATTAATGATTGACAATTACACGATTTTTACCAGGGTATTACCTTTATGGACTGATTCATATGCTTTCTCTACTATTTTTACCGCATAACAGCAGTCCAGCGGATCAACAATTGGAGGGCGATTCTCCACCACTGAGCGGACAAACTCCTTGACCTCCTCCACG
>CAIKOL010000347.1 GCA_903829085.1 uncultured Anaerolineales bacterium
ACTATTTTGAAATAGCTTAAATATTATAAAAACTGGGGTATCCACTTCGGTGGCGTGACCTCTATATATAGCGTTCACTAGTTTTTCTTCCTCGAACATTCTTTACCATTTCCCTGTATGATGTCGGTTCGATTTCCATAGCATTCTGCAGAAGTCGATAAAACAGTTTTCCTCGGTGACTTGATTTGCGCCGATTAAAACGGAATGCAAACTCGTCAAGATAGTAAGCCAAATGTTCATGACTGACTGCTCCCTGATGAGTACCCATAAGCCATCGTTTCAGAAGAGAAGACACAAGATGTGCGATTTTCAAATCCATACTGCTTTTCACTTCATGACTGTAATCCATATTTTTATATGCAGGCCAGTCATCAGTGTGAATAATGGCATCCGGTTCAATGCATTGTTTTAAAAATCCTATAAGGCCTGATGAAGATGCATCTGGAATAATACCCAAGCGAATTCTGCCGATCCCCATATTCCCTTTGTCTTCAACAGCTATCGCAACCAATGTCTTTCCCTCTGCACCACGGCCTCGTTTGCCAGACTTCTCTCCTCCGATATATGTCTCATCAACTTCTATTATCCCGTTAAGACGGTCTCGTCCTGGTCGAACCATAGAACGTCGTAATTTATGCATCCATGCCCATGCTGTTTGGTAGCTTCCAAGTTCAAGTACTCTTTGTACTCCTTTTGCGCTAACACCATTTTTCTGACTGGCTACCCACCATATAGCCCTAAACCATAAAACCAAAGGTTTACGGGTTCCTTCAAAAATTGTCCCGGAAGTTATTGAACATTTATATCCACAACCAGCACAACGGATTAACCCGCCCTTCATAGACCACGAATTTGGGGTGTCACAACTAGAACATCGATATCCGTCAGGCCAGCGTATCTTAAAGAGATACTCCCGACATGCCTCTTCTGTAGTAACCCGCTTCTCTAATTCCGATAAATTCCGCGGATAATCCTCCATAGAAATAAACACTACATATGGTGCCTAGGCCAGTCAAGTGGCTACCCCAGTTAAACTTATTCCCCCCCTGGGATTCAAAGAATCCCTGTTCTTGTGGAAGGATGCGGAAGCAGTATTGACCGACAGCGGTGGTCTGCAGGAAGAAACTACCGCACTTGGAATCCCTTGTGTTACTATTCGTGAGAATACCGAGCGTCCCATAACTGTTGAAATAGGCGCCAACATAGTAGCCGGCGCTTCTGAGAACGGGATACTGAATGCATATTGGTCCAGTCTTGAAAAAGCGAAACAAGCAAAAGTGCCTCCATTGTGGGATGGAATGGCAGTGGAACGTATTTGGAAAATAATTCTAAAGCAGGGAATTGCCGATGATTGATTTCTTGAGAGTGCTTAAAGGGATTAAACCAGCGAGTTGGATAAAGTTCAGCCTGTATGGCATTTTGATTGGCGCAATCTATCACTCAGCCATCAGGTATTTAATACTGAAAGACTGGGCCAGGGAGGATTACTCCTACAGTTATCTTATCCCCATCGTCATTTTCTACATCATATGGGAAAAGCGTGAGGCGTTGGTCGCAATACCGCCAACACCTTCCCGGCTGGGTTTGGCCCCCTTTATTTTCGGGCTCTTCCTCTACTGGCTCGGCGAACTAGGCGGTGAGTTTTTCACACTCTACATTTCTCTCTGGTTTGTCTTGATAGGGCTGCTCTGGATGCACATGG
>CAIKOL010000348.1 GCA_903829085.1 uncultured Anaerolineales bacterium
CGCTGGGCTCGCAGCCAAAGTGCTTTGCTGGATCTCCACGATCGTCACAAGGGCCAGCGCTGTTTTATCATTGGGAATGGCCCCTCCCTGCGCCAGACCGACCTGTCCCTGCTGAAGGGTGAAGTCACTTTTGGTCTGAACCGTATCTACCTGCTTTTCCCCGAACTTGGGTTTACCACCACCTACCTGGTCTCGGTCAATGAACTGGTCCTGGAACAGTGTGCCGAAGAGATCAAAGCGCTTGAATTGCCCAAATTCATCAACTGGCGGGCAAGACGCTGGCTTTCGAACGATCCGCATACCATTTTCGTGGATACGGATTATACCGGCCCGGAGGATTTCACTGCGGATGCGGCTGGTCGCATTTTTGAGGGCTTTACGGTTACCTATGTGGCCTTGCAACTGGCTTTTTATATGGGCTTTGACGAGGTGATCCTGGTCGGTGTGGATCACAATTTCACCACCCAGGGGCCGGCTAATTTGGCGGTCGTTTCGAGTGGGGATGATCCGAATCACTTTGCCCCCAATTATTTCGGCAAGGGTTTCAAGTGGCAGTTGCCTGATCTGGCAGGTTCCGAGCGCGCCTATCGCCTGGCCAAAACCGCTTATGAAGCGGCTGGGCGCAAGGTGCTGGATGCAACAGTGGGCGGCAGGTTGACCATTTTCCCTAAAACCAGGTTCGATTTGCTTTTCAAGTAGAACCCCATGCTGGCATTGCTTCTTCCGCTGGAAGGGATCCTGCTATACAAGGGTTGGCGCGGCCGGTTGCCCGACCGCGACTGGCGGGCAGCGGTCCTGGCTGCTTTTGTAAGCATGGGCGGGCTCATTACAATTTCCACCGAGATACTTGGGTCTTTCCATGCTATCACGGGCAGCGCCATCCGGCTTTTCTGGATATTGATTCTGGTCATCACGCTTCTCCTGGTTTTTCGGACCCGCGCCAGGCACACCTTTTGGAAATTTTCTTTGAAAATTGGGGGTCGGTTCGAATGGGCGATTTTCATTACCCTCGGGGTGTACTTTCTCTTCACTCTTTTCATAGCTCTTATAGCCCCGCCCAACACGAATGACTCCCTCCAATACCATCTGAGCCGCGTGATGCATTGGATCGTCAACCGGTCGGTTGAATTCTACGCCACGCCCATCGACCGCCAGTTATGGATGCCGCCCTTTGCTGAATATTCCATGCTGCATTTGTTCTTGCTGGCTGGCAGTGACCGGTTCGTCAACCTGATCCAATGGTTCAGCATGGCAGGTTCAGCAGTCGCGGTGAGTCTGATCTCCGCTCAGTTGGGGGTCAGGACCAAAGGGCAGTGGTTCGCGGCTCTTTTTGCCGTGACCCTCCCGATGGGTATCCTGCAATCCACCAGCACGCAGACGGATTATGTCGCTGGCTTCTGGTGCCTGTGCGTGCTCTATTTTGTTCTTGCGGAATGCCGGAAATATATTTTGGGGGACAAAGCAGGGATTTCCCTGAACTTCATCCTGCTCGGATTATCCTTATCGCTCGGGCTGCTCACCAAGGGAACGGTGTACGCCTTCGTTTTCCCGATGCTCCTTTTTTATTTGATCGTCCTGGTCTGGAAACATCTCTGGAAGGCCATTCCTGGAATGATCCTTGTTGGCGGAGTGTGTGTATTGATTTTGAACGCCCCGGCGTGGTGGCGCAATGCTTCCATTTATGGTTCCATTCTCGGTCCCGGGGCGGGCAGCTTGGGCAGTTCGGCGTATGCTCCAGGATTGGTTTTGTCCACTGCGTTGAAGGATGCCACAAACCAGCTTGCGCTGCCGGTTGGCCCGGGCAACAAGGCGTTGTATTTTGTGGTCACAAAAGTTCATGAAATTCTTGGCATTGACCTCAATGACCCGCGCATCTCTCTGGATGATTATCGCATCCGGTTTTCATATAATGAGGATTTTGCCGGAAACCCCGGGCATTTCCTTTTTTGGATCATCGCCGCCGTGTTGGTCTCGATTTTGTTTGGCATCCGGGGTTTAGCTCCCCATTTACGACCCGGGTCAAGGTTCAGACAGCTGTCTGAGAGGCATCCTCTTCCGATCAATTGGGCATTTTCTTATACCCTTATCCTGGTTGCAGGCTATTTCCTGTTCGCCTTGTTATTCAAATGGCAATCCTTTGGCAGCCGGTTGCTCCTGCCGTTATTGCTGGCGGTTGCTCCCCTGGCAGGCTGGGTCTCCGAGCTGCTCCGGCCGCGCATTGTATCTGTGATCCTTGCAGCCCTATTTGCCGTGGGTGGTCTGCGCTATCTATTGGCTGATCCGTCCCGCCCCCTCATCAGCGTGGGCGAAAACAAAAGCATTTTATTGGCCTCCCGCTCTGAAGTGCAGTTCTATAATTCACCGGAAATTAGCGATGAGTATCTCTCGGTGATTGCCACCGCCAGGGGCTATGATTGTGGTTCCATTGGTTTGGAATTGGATTCAAGCACGCCGGAATATCTCATCTGGTACCTCCTGGACGCGAATCACCTGCCGGTCGATCAGGTGAAGAACATTTCCTCCAGCCCGGAAACCAGCCGCTTGATTGATCCTGGTTATCAGCCCTGCATGGTCATTTGTAATATCTGTAC
>CAIKOL010000349.1 GCA_903829085.1 uncultured Anaerolineales bacterium
GCCACTTTCATCCCCCCTCCATTCCTAAATCGAAATATTTGCATACTTCAACTTTTGAAACCAGCGTTCTCGCCTACTGATCAAATATTGTTTTGTTCTTCAATACCTTGTCTCGAATAATGAAATCGATAATTACCCATAGAGCCCCTATTACAGCTCCGAGTACCAGATTTATGATGCCAATGATAATGAGTTGGGTCACGCCCTGGTAAGCTGTGACGACCGAGGAACGACGACCTCGAATTGCCTTCACAAGACCAAATCGAGAGATTGCAGCAAAGATATTCCATACACCTGCAATGAGTATGGAGAAGGCTTCGAAGGACGGCCCATAGATAGGGATCAACAGCAGCATGATGGCTATAAGCATCTGGATGCCGGCGATGATACTCCAGACGATCGCAGAGACCATCTCGAGGTTTTTAATGGAATCAATGGTCTCCTGGACTCCATGCCCCGCAGCAAAACTTGGCACCGCCGGGGGAAGTTGCCGAATCAATTCATTGAACTGGAGAATCCGATCCAAGGGTGTCCATTGGGTTAGGTGCGAGGCCCACACCAGATCACTTCGGAACACTCGCCCGCTTTGAATCAGGACCTGCATTTCCTCCAGGGAGACTGGGCCAATGCGATCACCTTGCTTGGTGGTGTAAAACCATTTCTCAGTATTACCGCCAGAATCCTTTGGTTGAGGATGCAGATGCGGGAAACATTGACCGAAAGTTGACCATTCCGCCATGGAATCGGTCCATACCGAGGTCCCATTTCCCACAACTCCCTGCCCTGCCAAACTGTGCAGTTCTTCCAGGGAAATGGGGCCCTGTTGGTTCTTGCCATCATTCGAGTAATACCAAACATTGTTCAAGGACCCACCTGCTGGAAGGATTTTCTTTTATACATTGAGAAGTTTTTTCTTCTCAGCCGCGAATTCATCGTCAGTCAGAATCCCTCGTTCCTTCAGGGATCCAAGCTTCTCCAATTGTTCAAGCATGGTTGGTGCCATGGTGGGGGTCGCTTGAGGTTGGCGTAGAATTGCGGGAAGCGGCGGTGGTGCCGGCAAAACAGGATTACTCTCAACCGTTTGGGAAACTACGGGACCCGTTTCAGGAAGTATGGGTACCGACGCGAAAGCTGGTGCAGATGCAGATGGAGAGGGAACGGCAGCTCTTGATTCCAGCGATCTCTTTCCCTTATCGTGACCTTTTGGGGTCTGGATCGGATTCAGAATGAAACCATCCAAATCTTTAGCGGTTCCGTCGAGGATGTTGTCCCGAATCGTCAAGAACCAAGGAAAAGCTACTATCCACAAAAAAAATGTCGCAAAAAAGACCACAACCGGGTGGTATGACATGCCCGTTTTATATTTTCTAAATTTCAATTTATTTGATAAAAATGCCGCCCATACAGAAGTTATTAGCACCATGCCTTTGACGATATCAGCAGGTTTAGGTCCACCATTCCCAGATGAATAATTGTCAATGATCACTCCGGAAAAACCAGCCAAGATTATCAACCCAAGACTAATCAGGATGTTCTTCAGGACACGCATGGTATAGCTCCTCCGGGAAAACCTGTTGTGGGAAACCTGAATATGATATTGATGCATTCCAAAGTTGGTGGCTTGACTTGAAAAAGGCTGAGTACCACGGAGAGTGGAACCACACCATCCATCCGAAACCCAC
>CAIKOL010000350.1 GCA_903829085.1 uncultured Anaerolineales bacterium
TCCCTACTTCACGGAGATTCCCAAAGAGCCTTTATTATGATACATTTTTCCTTTGCTTCCCGGCCATTGATACCACAATTGGATCCCACACCACAAGACAACCAGGATCACCAGGGTTTGCAAAGGTACCAGCATACGCAAATTATCGCTATGGTCAACCAAGGCTTGCAGGAAGGAAGTCAGCCAGATGGTCAATATTGAAAAATAAAGGAGGTTGTCAACTTTCAGTATTATGCGGACCCGTTTCCACAGCAGGGCAATCGAGCCCGCAATGAAGATCAGGTTGCAGGTAAACAGGCCTCCCCGTTCCGCAAAGGCCAAGCCACGTATGGCAAGCTGCAATGCCTGGTTTTCGATCTGCCCGCTCTGCCAAATGACCGGTGCCTTCCAGAACCAAAGCCAGCTTTGAAATACACTGCGAGCATAAAGGAAAGGGTGTTTCAAGATCAACTGAATGGAGATCTTTCCCAACAGGTCGGAGAGGGAATAAAAGTTGAGTCCCGTTACTTTTTGAAGAGCCGGGATCGCGTCCCAGATAGCATCGGATGGCGAGCCAGTGGCAGCAGTTTGGGCGTCCCGATATTCTATAAAGGTGTCCCGAATGGCGGCGTACTCGTCCGGGACGTATTCAAAGAAAACGCCGGTATGCTGGATAAGCTGGTAGCCGCTCATGGTTGTCAGATCCCAGCGGTCAAAATTCTTATGAATGAAGCCCACCCAAGCGGAAATCATCAGCAGGGCCGGGAGGCAAGCAGTAAACGCTATTGTCCAGCGTAGCGCCGGCCTGACGTGCCAGAATACCAGTAAAAAGAATCCCACCAAGAAAGGCAGGGTAATGAACAGGGGGCGGGTGAGGGCTGCGGCTCCAGTGGTCAGGCCAATATCCAATGCAACCAGCAGGCTCAACAAGACAGGGCGCTTGTCGTTGGAATAAAACAACCAGGTGAGCCCTGCCAATGCCATGGCAATAAAGAAGATGGTAAGCGACTCTGTGATCAGGTTCGCCTCAAAGAATAACTGCTGGAGGTTTAGGCTGTACAGCATGGCGGCCAAAGCGCCTCCCCACCCTTTCCCGGTCGTCCGCCAACCTATATAGAAAAAGAGCAGGGTGGTAAATAACCCTAACGTCAATTGCGCGATATAGACGTGTTCGTGTGAGCCAATGAGAGCCAGGAAGATCGGGTAACCTGGCGTGCGTGTGCCATCGTAGTTCTTCCAGCCATTCAGAATGGCCTCGGCCAGGCGCTGGTAACTGCCAGTGTCGTTGAATGGGACTGGCCGGTAAAAGATATAAAGCAGAACACGTTCCAGGATGGCAATCACCGACACAATGGCAAGCCAGGTGCCGGTCTTTAGATTCCCCAGTTTCTTAAACACATCCATAAACAAATCCTTCCAGGTCAAGCCTGGCACGAACAACCCGGGAACATGAACACACGCCGCCCAGCCTGTTGAACGCTAGAAAAGTAGCTTATCAAGAAGTGAGGGAGGAGCAGGGGTTGTGCGTGCGGCTACGCCACATGCACAACCCCTGCTCCTCGTTTATTGAGAAGTTACCTAGAAAAGCTCCTTATCGTCTGCGCCCAGATAAGGTCCCTGTTTGATCTCCAGTAAAACAGTATCTTCCTTGATTTGAAAGCCGTGTCCGCCTGCAACCATCAATACAACGTCGCCTTGATACAAGTCACGTACTGCAACCAGACTCTTTTGCTCATCATATACTTCAATCTGACAGTGCCCGGAGCGTACAATCAAAACCTCATTCATCCCTTTTATATGGCGTTCAAGAGGTTTGTGTACATGGCGGGCAATGACGCCGCCTTTTGGATATACAATGAACCCAACCTGTTGCTTACCCTCGGGTGGGGTTATAAAAGTTGTCTGCTCAGGTTTGGTTTCTTTTTGAATCACATAGCAGAGCGTCTGGCCATTCGCAGTGATGATCTCAACATTATCCATTACAATCTTCCTAAAAGAGTTGCTAGGCGTAAGCGCACGATCGCAAATGCGTACTTTCGTCCTCGTCGCAGGTATTGCAGGAGGTTCGAGCCGGTCTTTGACTGCCCACTCCTGCGGGGCATAGCCATGTAAGGTAGTTCACAAATCTTGTATTTTTTTTGCAAGGCTCGATAGATAAAATCCATGAAATATTCACCATAGTCCCCGCGCAGGGGAATTTCCTGCAAGACCTCTCTCCGCACAGCCACAAATCCGCTTGTATAATCAGCAAAGGAGGCATCCAGTAAGAACCGCACCAACCAATTGGACAAGCGACTCAGGAACCTCTGCATGGTTCCTCCCTTGCCAACCCGATGCTCCCCTCCACCCACCACATAACGCGAATTGACAACCACATCGTAGCCCTGATCCAGCATGTAAAGCATCTGGGGGACGCGCTCAGGGGGATGTGAAAAGTCACAATCCAGCCAGACAACCACATTATACCTAACAGCCTTGATTCCAGCAGAAAGTGAAACAGTTAGACCGTGGTTTTCCATGCGGCGGACTACTTCAATATGGGCAGGTGGACAAACCACCTGAGAGGCTAGCTCCCAGGTCCGATCTTGAGAATCATCGTCCACGACAATGATCTCAATTTCATTTATCCCAGCTTTTTGAAGCACGCCCACCATGCACCGGATCAGTTCAGCAATATTCCCAGCCTCGTTCAAAGTGGGCATGATCACCGAAACGCCAGTGATTTTTTCACGAGTATCATCCATAAGAGTCAAACCCTTCACCCGGTGAATTCCAGATTCACCCGGATGGTTTTTTTTTCATTACTACCAGACTCATTGTTTGCGATTTATTTCCTCGCCAACAACATCACACACTTTCTCCAACTGCGCAAAAGTCAGCGTCATCCCGCTGGGCAGATACAGCCCCTGCCGGGCCAGGCGTTCAGCAATCGGATAGTGTTCATCAATATACAAGCCGCGTGCATGCAAAACAGGTTGTTCGTGCATCCCCAGGAAGAATGGTCTAGTCATGACCCCGCCCTCTGCAAGGCGTTTGGCAAAATCAACGGCGTTCATCCCGGTACTCTCGTTCAACACAACCCCATACATCCAGTAAACATTTTTCGCCCACGCCTCTTCCACCGGCAGTTGGAGATTTTCAAATCGATTCAAACGCCTGGTATATTCCTGTCCCATCCAGCGTTTTTGTTGAACTGCCATCTCGATGTTCTCGCATTGAGCCAAACCCAGGGCTGCCTGGATGTTCGTCATGCGGAAGTTGTACCCCAGGGCCGTGTGATAAAAACGTCGTTCCTTTTGAAAACATAAGTTCCTTAGTGACCTGAGCCGGCTATTAATCGTCTCGCTGTTCGTCAAGACCATCCCCCCCTCACCCGTGGTTACTATCTTGTTTGCATAAAAGCTGAAACAATTGATATCCCCCAGACCGCCACAGCGCGCACTTTTGTACTCTGCTCCATGGGCTTCTGCCGCGTCTTCAATGATCACCAGCTTGTGTCTGCGGGCAATCTCGCGGAGGGGGTCCATATCCACCGGATGCCCATAGATATGGACAGGCATGATGGCTCTGGTGCGGGGAGTAATTTTCGCCTCTACCTGACCAACATCCATACACCAGGTGCGCGGATCACAATCCACCAAAACCGGTATGCCTCCATTATAGATGACAGCTTGTGCGCAGGAGATGATGGTAAACGTTGGCAGAATAACTTCATCACCGGGTTGCAAATCCAGGCATGCCACCGCCAGTTGCAGCGCAACGGTTCCATTGCTGACCGCCACCCCATATTTCATGCCGCAGTAGTCTGCCCATGCATGTTCAAAACCCTCAATAAAATGTCCCTCAGAAGATATCCAGCCCGTCTGTAAACATTCATTTACGTATTCCAACTCACGAGGACCTATGCGAGGTTCATTGACTGGGATCATATAATCTGCCTTTTATATCTGATAGGAATGGGATCTGACCATAATCTCCTGGCTGGTACAACCAGGGTCATAAAAGTTTTCCGGACATCCGCACCCTACTGAGCGCACCAACCAATACTGCCAGCCCATAATTCGCAAAGGGATTGGATATTCAAAATAATTATATCAAGAAAGCCCCAGCGCACAGCCATCAGCGCGTGGATCAGACCCGGCGGTCAGCACTCCGGTTTCGGGATCACGAACGATGACCTGGCCGCGGCCAAAAAGCGCCCGTTCCCAGCCTGTGACCGCCCGGACCGGGTGGCCACGCCGGGACAGCTCAGCCAGGGTTTCCGCTGGTATACCCTTCTCCAATGCCACCTCCCCGCCGGCGGTCCCATCGCCGATGCAAAAGCGCGGCAAATCCAGCGCAGACTGGGGATCCAACCCCTGGGCGAGGGCAAGGAAGACCTGCAGGTGTCCCTGGGGCTGCATAAACCCGCCCATTACACCAAAAGCGGCATACAAGGCATCCTGGTCGTCAGATCCCTTATTCCCTGGTTTCGTGATCATGGCCGGGATGATCGTATGATAGGGCCGTTTTCCTGGAGCAAGTACATTCGGGTGACCCGGCTCCAGGTCGAAATTGGCACCTCGGTTCTGAAGGGTAAAACCCCAGCCGCGGGGAACGATGCCCGTCCCAAAGCCCATGTAATTACTGTTGATGAACGAGCAGGCATTCCCCCAGCGATCCACTACACAAAAGTAGACCGTGTCTGAACCTGCCAACGGCGTACCGCGCTGCTGGTCAAGCGTAGCCCAGACTGGATTAATGAGTTGCCTACGCTCGACGGCATATTCCTTCGAGATGAGTTCATCAATTGGGATATGGATCAGGCGAGGATCAGCCACATACCAGCGGGTATCAGCAAAAGCCAGGCGCAAGGCCTCGATCTCCAAGTGCAGGCGATCAGCAGAGAGCGGATCAGATGGCAGGTCAAAGCCTTCGAGCAGGTTCAAAGCCAGCAAGGTGGTGATGCCCTGCCCATTGGGAGGACACTCCCACAAGCGCAGGCCGCCATACGTGGTGGATATTGGTTCATCCCAAGTACTTCTGTGAGCTGCCAGGTCGCCCAGCTCCAAACAGCCGCCGGCCTGACGGATAGTAGCAGTAATTGCCTCGGCAATTTTCCCGGTGTAGAAGGCGTTCTTTCCGCCTTCAGCGATCGATTTTAAGGTGCGCGCCAAACCGGGATTGCAGAAGATTTCACCAGGAAGGGGAGCGCGCCCGTCGATCGTCATTTCGCGGCCATTGAGAGCTTCTTTCAACTGCCGATCGGCAGCCCGCCGCCAGAAATAGGATGTGATCGGTGCAACCGGAAAACCTTCTTCTGCCAGCCGGATGGCTGGGGTCAAAATGGCAGACAGGCTCATCGTCCCATGCCGTTCGACCAGGTCACACCACCCGGCACAAGCTCCTGGAACGGTGATGTTATAGGGGTGGTAAGGAGGCAGCGGTGACTCATGATCTGGCTCAATTCCGAATCCATTTTTCCGCAGGAGGTCCAGAGTCAGGGCAGCGGGGGCACGCCCGGATCCATTCAGCGCCGAAACGCGCCGATCCCCCGCAGCGTAGAACAGGGCAAACATGTCGCCGCCCAGGCCGGTGGAAGTGGGTTCGGTGACATTTAGGACGGCAGCCACTGCCACGGCTGCGTCGGCAGCATTTCCACCCCGGGATAGAATTTCCAGCCCGGCAGCAGTTGCCAGCGGCTGGGAGGAAGCCACCATCCCGCCGCGCCCGAAAACGGGCGAACGCCGGGATGGGAAGTCAGGTTCAAGATCGAAGGAGGACAACAGGTTATTTCTCCGATGCAGGCGGTTTGGCCGGTACGGTCGTGACCTGTACTTTATCCACACGCTTGCCATCCATGTCCATCACTTCAAACCGCAGGCCGTTCCACTCAAAAAGGTCGGCAGCTTGTGGAATGCGGCCGAGGTGCAGCATCACAAAGCCGCCGAGGGTCTCGTATTCCTCTTCGTCCGGTAGACGGCGCAGGTTAAAAATTTCCTTTAACTCATCATTTGGGAGCATCCCATCCAGCAACCAGGAACCATCCTGGCGTTGGGTGGCTTGCGGTTCGCCTTCGAATTCTCCAACGATCTCCTCGAGAATATCCGCCAGGGTCAACAAGCCCTGAACCACGCCAAATTCATCCACCACCAGTACCAATTCACGCTTGGCTTCTTTCAGGATCTCCAGGGCACGCGAGCCAAAAGCGGTGTTCGGCACATAGAGTGGGGGACGGGAAACATCCTTGAGTTGCTTTCCGGTTTTGATATCTGCCAGGAGCAAATCCTTGGCTTTGACTACCCCCAGTACATTGTCGAGGCTGTCCTCGCACACCGGAAACCGGGAGAATGGGCTTTCCTTCACCTTCCGGCGGATCTCCACAGCCGTATCGTTCACATCCAGCCAGACGATTTCATTGCGAGGTGTCATGAGCGCATTTACGCGTTGGTCGGAGAGCGAAAAAACACCTTCCACCATATCCTGTTCAGTCTCTTTGAAAACGCCCGCCTGCGTCCCTTCGTTGAGCTGAACAAGCAATTCTTCCTCCGACACGGCAGGTTCATCGGTATGTTTGATCCGCAGCAGGTGCAGCACTGCATCGGTGGATTTTCCCAGCAGCCAGACAACCGGGGTTAGGACCACTGCCACAAAAGACATAAATCCTGCGATCCCCCCGGCAATTTTCTCGGGATTGTAGAGGGCGATCCGCTTGGGCACCAATTCACCCAGCAACATGGTGACAAAAGTAAGCAGGATGACAACCAGTGTCAGTGCAAGCGAATGAGAATAAGGGCCAAGAGCCGGGGTCTTGTCCAGTTGCACTGCCAGGGCATCGGCAAGCGGTGGACCGCCGATCGCACCGGTGAGGATCCCCACCAGGGTAATGCCGATCGTGACCGTTGGAAGAAAGCGGTTGGGCTTTCCTGAAAGTTCAAGGGCTCGACGGGCACGCAAGTCCCCTTCGTTGGCCCGATGCTGAAGGCGTGACTTGCGCGCTGCAAAGACGGCGGCTTCCGACATCGCAAAAAAGCCACTTATCAGGATGAGTAAGAAAATGATCAGCACCCGAATTCCAACACTCATACAGGCAGCTTGTCCTTTTATCGTAAAAGCGCACGATGGTCTTATACCCTACCCGTATCAGGCAAATCAGACCACATCGATCCCTTCGCCTTCAACTGCTCCCCCGATAACCCAGACGGGCAGGTCGATCTCACTGGCGCGCTGTAAAAACGCATCCTTCCTGGCCTGCGGGACTGCCAGTAAAAGCCCGCCGCTGGTCTGCGGATCGAAAAGGAGCATCTGTTTTTCTTCTGGAATATGGGCGGCAAAGCGGACGTGAGGTCCAAAATACAGGCGGTTGTCGTAAGCACCGCCGGGGAAAGTGCACATTTCGGCGTACTTCTGTGCGCAGGAAACAAAGGGGATCTTCTCCAGCTCGAGGCGGAAATGTACTCCGGAGGCAGCCGCCATCTCGCTGCCATGGCCGAGCAGGCTGTACCCGGTCACATCCGTGCCTCCGCACAGCCCGAATTCCACAGCCAAGGCGCCGGCCTCCTGGTTGAGTTTCTTCATCCAACCCACCACCTCGGCTACATCTTCAGGGGAGGCTTTTTGCTGCTTTAGTGCGGTGGTGGTCACGCCAAAACCGAGCGGCTTGGTCAACACCAACACGTCGCCAGGATGCACCCCGCCCTTTGAGATAATCTTTTGCGGGTGGACAAAACCGATCACCACCAGCCCGTACTTCGGCTCTTTGTCCTGGACGGTATGTCCGCCAGCGATCACCACGCCGGCTTCGAGACATTTCTCGGCTCCGCCGCGCAGGATCTCCGCGTTGATTTCCGGCGGCAGGCTGGGCAACAGGGCAGCCACGTTCAAGGCCATGAACGGCTGCCCGCCCATGGCATAAATATCCGAAAGGCTATTGGCGGCAGCAATGCTGCCATAGTCATAGGGGTCATCCACCACCGGCGTGAAAAAGTCGGTGGTCAGCACCAGGGCACGCGTTGAATCCAACTTCCAGATGGCAGCATCGTCAGGTTTACCGAGGCCGACCAAAAGATCTGGAAAGTTGCGGGCGTCAAATATTTTTTCAACCGGGCGCAGAACCTGCGCCAGCGTTTCCGCGTTCAGTTTCGACGCTCAACCAGCACAGTTCGAATAGCTGGTCAAACGGATCTGACGTCCGGTTGGGTGAACATCCGACATGCCGTCTCCTATTGTTGAGGGGTGACCGAAGGCAGAAGCAGAGGAGTGCCGCTCGGAAGGTACATCACCTGTACGTTGGGAGCCAGTTTGTTGATATAGGTGTAGGTCAATAGTTCAGGAGTGAGCGACTTGGAAAGCACATCATTCGCCTGTGCCTGCGCCTGGGCTTTCAACAGGATGGCCTGCGCCTCACCCTTGGCGGCGATCACAGCCGAATCGGCCAGACCCTGCGCCTCCTGGCGGGCCTGTTCGGCCTCCTGCTTTTTCTGCTGGACGACGAACTGCGCCTGGAGAGCCAGTTGCTCGGCAATCTGCTTTTGCTCCACGGCAGCAGCGTACTCGTCGCTGAAGCGGATATTGCGCAGCAGGAAATCATCCATCATCAAGTTATTGGCAGCCAGGCCCGTTTTGATGCTATCGCTGATCATTTGCTCCAGTTCAGCACGCTTGGTACTGACGATCTCTTCAACACCAAATTGTGAGACGGCATCCCGGATGGCCGAGCGGACAACCGGGCGCACCACCAGGTCCTCAAACCGGTTTTGCCAGGTGATGTGCAGGTCAATCAAATGGGCCGGGTCAATGGAATAGATGACCGAAGCATCGATGAATACCTGCTGGCCATCTTTCGTGCGCGCCTGGATGGAGTCATCACCCGTCACCTGGCCCTCGCTGGTTGCGGTGGCCATGGTGTAAGTTTGCTTGGCTATGGAATAAGATTGCACATTCTCAAGAAACGGTACCACCCAGTGCAAGCCAGGACTCAGCGGCTGAGTACGATAACCGGTCGGTTGAAGCGCAGAAATCACAATGCCATACTGGTCAGCCTGCAGGAACACCAGCCCGGCACTGACAGTGGTCAACAACAGCGAAAAAATGGCCGTACCGACCACCATCCAGACGGCCCCCTTCAACGGTCTTGCCCGGCTGGCGCGGACCACAGCCAAGACGATGATGCCAACCACCAGTAACCATGAGACGGTAGCCAATCCTTGAAGTACACTAGCAATATTCATACAGATCTCCTGAATTTACTTATTGGGGTAACTTCTCATTAAGTGAGGGAGGATTGGGGGGTGTGCGTGCCGCTACGCCACACGCACACCCCCCGCCCCAGTTTATTGAGAAGTTACTTATTGGGGATGAATTGGGATGATTATACCGGATACCAGCACAAATATAATGCGGAGGCTGGAAAAGCTCCTCCGCGTTCAATGAGGAAAATATCAAATTAATCCTAACGCCAGATGCGGAAAGAAGTGGTGGCAGTGGCGAGCAACCCACGATACGAAACCTGCACATCCACTGTCGCCAGGCTGCCGGTGGACTGGTCAGTAAATGAAATTGAAGACACCAGACCAATTCCATTGGCATCCGTCGTCAGCGGGTAGGTTTGAACCTCACCATCGGGGAGGCGCAGAGTTACTGTGATGACTGTTCCGTAGACCGGATTAAGAGCCTGATCCTGCACCACCACAAAGACCTTTTGGGTATCGCTGGAAAGAGTGACCGCCTTGGCAACAAATACCATCGTACGCAGGGAAACTGGCAGCGGGGGTGGGGTCATTTCGTCGAAATTCCAGGCCCGGGCAGGGTTCAGCCAGATCGAGTCTTCATGCTGGTTAGCAAAATACAGCCAGCCCACATCGGTCAGGCGTACATTTTGCCCGGCAGCCAGTTCAGGGTACCATTCAAAGCGCGCCCGCTCGAAGTATTGGACGATCCGGCCATCCGGAAGGAACTCGAAGGCAGAAAGAGGGTTGCCAAACCGCGCCTGGCCCCCGTGCTGGTCAAAAAAAGCCAGGAAATCATAGCAGACACCGAACCCATTCAATTCCCGGCAGGCGCCGCTGGTTGTCAGGTTGACCGATGGCGCGCCGGCATGATAGAGTTTTTGACCCAGCCCAGTCACCTGGATGCGCTGTCCCAATGGCAGATCAGGATGGAATTCCAGACGGGCTTTTTCAAAATACTGCACCGTCAATCCGGAACCATCAGCGGTCACAAATTGTTCAGTAATGGGCAAGCCAAAAACGGTCCCGGCGTCAGCCACACCTTGATAGAACGTCCAAAACTCACCGAGGATATTGTGCCCGGATTGAAGAAAATATTGACCACCCATCTGCTGGGCTGCAGCGGGTGCCGAGGTATTTCCCAACAGAGAAACGCAAAGGGTTAAAATGAGAAAGCGTATTATAAATTTCACTGATTTCATTATACTCAAACGCTGGTACAGCGCACAATACAGTTCTGTAAGTGTTATATGGCATTCTCAAATTCCAAGAAATTTGATGATCCCCACCCCCTGCCTCCGCCCCAAGCCACATCGGCACAAAGACCTTGGGGAGTGGGTGGACGGCGAAGCCGTCCA
>CAIKOL010000351.1 GCA_903829085.1 uncultured Anaerolineales bacterium
TCCGGGCGATAGTCCGTTCCGGAGAGCCAATGTTCGACGGTGGGGAACACGAACGTACCGTACCCAACCTGGACATAATTGATGCCGCTGCATACCCCAGCACCCCAGACGCGAACCGATGGGTCTTCTCTCACCAGTTGTGCCGGCGCTGACCACGAAGTGAATGGGCGTGTTCCGCCAGGGACGATCAGCCAGGTACCGGCTGCAATATTTGGGTGATCCAGGTCCCCTATGGCATCTGGATCGATGTGGTTGCCAGGAAAATCAATAATGCTCTGGGCATCCACACCGAAGACTTGCGCCACCTTCGTCAGACTTTCCGTGCCCTGCCATTCATAGTACGTCCCATCCACCGGCAGGATATTCAAAATCTGTTTTGGCCTCAACAGGTCAGGGTAATCCTTGAGTGTATCGTAGTTGCCGAACAGGATGGTGCTTGGTTTTAACCCAAAATTATCTGCGATCCTGAAGATGGAATCATCCGGCTGGACAGTATACGCTAGCACATCCATGCGTGGTCGGGTCGGGATGGTGGTATGCAGTTCTGCCTGGCGCGGGATCCCGTCCAGGGCAAACGCCACTTCGACCGGCAACTGCGAGACAGGTGTGGTTGGCGCGGGGGTAAAGTTCGCGGCTGCAGCCTGGCTGGGGACTTCGCCAAGATTCGCCCGTTCGAGCAACCAGACCACGGTCACCACCAGCACGATCGCCAGGACATTTGTCCCAATGCGTAACGTGACCTCGCCCAACCCCAGGTGGGCCAGGCGTTCCATCCATCTTGTGACCAGACTGGGCCGCTGTTCAGTTGTTTCCCCCTGCTTTTCCTTGTTGGGCTGAGGAAATTCCTGCAAAGGCTTATTGTCCATAGAGAATCATCATAACATGCTGCCAAATGAGCGTCAAGCGACGGATTAGAAGAAGATTAGAGGATTTTCTGCGCCCATTAAGCCGGGAGCACGCACTCTACCCGGTCATTGCCCGGGCTGTTGACCAGCGTTGAGACCGGGTAGGCTTCCATTTCCGCGGCGGGGTAGGGCACCAGCAGGCCATCCAGGCGGTTGGGCGACTGCGGCGCGGGATCGAGCCATTGCGTGTAGGTATCCTGCTGCAAAATGACTGGCATCCGGTTGTGGATGGATTCCATCAACTGGTTCGGCCCGGTGGTGATGATCGTTGCAGAGCGGACCTCTGACCCGTCGGCGGATTGCCAGTTATCCCACAGCCCGGCGAAGGCGAACGGCGCTCCGGATTTCAAGCGGATGAAGTACGGCACCTTGGAGTTCGATCCCGGCCGCGCCTGCCATTCGTAGAAACCATCTGCAAAGATGAGACCGCGGTGGTATTTATACGCGCCGCGAAAGGAGGGTTTCTCGGCCAGTGTTTCCGCGCGGGCGTTGATCAACCGGCCTCCGATGGTGGCATCTTTAGCCCAGGAGGGGATCAGACCCCAGACGAAGAAATCAGCCCGCTTTGTCCCGTCGTTGGGCAGCGCCAGGATGGGTTGGCTGGGAGCGATGTTATATCGCGGAGCAGCCTGGGTCGGGAAAGTAAATTCAGGGAAGGCTGCCTGCAAATCGGCAGGGTCGACTGTCAAAGTAAATCGTCCGCACATTTCATGCTCCTTGGAGATATTCAAGGAATTCCTTGCCCATTTTACTACTTACCGTTGTTTTCATTCAAGCGTGCCTGTTGCATCAGCCAGATATAGCCATCCTCCAGGCTCGGCTCTGCAGGAATTGCAGACCAACCTTCGACCTGCTCGCCCACGACCCGGTATTGTACGCCGTTTTGCGTCTGCATCGTGGAAATGATTGTCATACCAGTAGCGGGTCTCTTTCCATCCGTGGTGATATGCCAGACTTTGCCGCGTACGCTATTTATTATTTCGGCTGGACTGCCGCGGAACAATACCTGTCCCAGGTTGATGATGGCCAGGTCGAGGCAACTCTGGCTGATATCTTCCACGATATGGGTGGAGAGGATGATCGTGCAGCGCCCGGCCATTTCTGCCAGCAGGTTGCGCAGGCGGACGCGCTCCTCAGGATCGAGACCGGCTGTGGGTTCATCCACGATCAATAATTGTGGGGAACCGAGCAGGGCCTGGGCGATGCCCACCCGGCGTTTCATCCCGCCCGAGAAGGTGCGCATCTTGCGGCGAGCGTCTTCCGCCAGGCCGACCAACTCGAAAACCTCGGCCAGTTGTTTTTGCCGTTCGGCTTTATCTGTTATTCCTTTAAGCAAGGACACATATTCGAGGAATTCGAAGGCGGTCAGGTCGGGATACAGACCCAGTTCCTGGGGAATGTAGCCAAGCACGGATTTGATCGCCAATTTACCGCTTGCTGTTGTTGGGTCGTTTCCAAGAACGGACACTTTCCCGGACGAGGGTCTCACCAATCCAGCCAGAATGCGCATCAGCGTGGTCTTGCCAGCCCCGTTGGGCCCGACCAGGCCGAACATGCCGGTGCCAATTTCCAGATCCACACCTCTCAGGGCTTGCACTTTCTTCCCGTAATTTTTGGTGAGTTGTGAGATCGTAATCATTAGAAATTCTCCTTCCATTTGAGCCAGAGACGGGCGAGGACGGTCAGAATCGCCAGTGAGACGATCACAACCAGGTACATCAATACGAGTTGTCCAATTCCCACATGGGCTGCGCCGGAAAGATTGAACATGGTGGCATCCTGACCGCCCAGCCGGGTTTCCAGCGCCATGGAAGAGGAAGTGTAATTCTGCACCAGGTAGTAATGGACCAGGTCCGTCATTCCTCCGAAACTGGCACCAGTCGGCGCTTTAAAGGCGAAGACCCAACCTGCCAGACTGGCTCCTCCGGCCAACATCGCTGGAAAGATCGCCGCCCGCCGGGTGCGGAAGAAGACTCCGACCAGCACCCCGATGGCTGTTCCCCACAGCAGCATGGGAAGGCCGTCCAGGAGAGCTAATTCTATCAAGAACAGGCTGGCGGTAGGTGATATCCCATAGTGGAGTGTGCTGAACAGGACAATCTCGGTAACGGCAAAAAAGAGAGCAAGCATGAACGCACCAACCAGCAGGACTGAAGCAAATATCCCGAGAATTTTCCCGACCAGGTAGGAGGTTCCGGTAATCGGGGTGGTATGCAACAGTTCAGAAACCCCGAACACGCGATCCGCCGGGATGGCGGCGGCGGAAGCAACTGGCAGGAGCAGCAAGGATAGGAAGATCGCAAACCAGGCCAGCAGGGTGGTGCCAACGAACATGTCACTCAGGGCTTCCCTGAGGAATTTGCCATATTCATCGACAGTCAAGCTTAAGGATGCCAATCGCTCAATCTTCTCGGGGGTCATGGTTGAGTTCGCGACCCACGAAGACA
>CAIKOL010000352.1 GCA_903829085.1 uncultured Anaerolineales bacterium
CGCTCTGCTCCAGACCCACAGGCTTCACCTGCTTCGTTGGTTCAGTAGTCCCGCTATCCGCAGGTTTCTGCCTTCCGGGTTCGTCCCTCGAACTGCTCACTGTACTCATCCTCTCATTGTTCGGCCCTTCCCAGCGGATTTCCTCTCCTAGCTGGTACTTCGGCCTCTGCTGACTCCTGCCGTCTCAGCCTGCCTTCGCAAGCAGGGTTGCCTTTCAGCCTGACTGCAGGTCTCCCCGGGTAAGAACGTTGACCTTCCCTGCACGCTTGCCCAATTTACCGCTTCGACCCTTGATTGCTCGGGCTTCGTTGTCGTTTGCCAACTCGCCCAGCCTCACGGCCTCACATCGGGTTCGTGTTCCTCAAGCCGCAGTTTTGCTTCCGGCTTCCTCCAGACCTCACTTCGCAGTGACGCCCTTGCCTTCCGCTAGCAGTTAGTGCAATCTCCACTGCAAGAGACTTTCACTCTCAAGTCAACGCCCATGCCGGGCGCACAAAAAACAAGAGCCGCCATCTGGCGGCTCTTGTTTTGATGCGCTGAGAGGGACTTGAACCCTCACGCCTTGCGGCACATGCACCTCAAGCATGCCTGTCTGCCAATTCCAGCACCAGCGCGCGAGCAGCTCGTATTATAATCAGGTTACATCGATTGTCAAGCAACACTTTTTATAGAACGGGGTATTTCCCTCGTTTATTATTGTAGAAGGAGACAGAGGATGACTTGTATCGTAGTTGACGCAATGGGGAGCGACGAATTCCCCACCCCGGATGTCATCGGAGCTGTTCAGGCTGCCCGTGAATATGGTGTGGAAATTATTCTGGTTGGAGACGAAACAAAAATTAGACCTTTACTGACAACCCATAATCCTGGTTCTCTTCCCATCCGTGTTGTCCATGCCCCTGAGATGCTGACAATGGAAGACAAGGGTATGGCCCTGGTCCTGAAAGCACGTCGACCCAATTCGAAGAACTCCATGGCGGTTGGCATTGATCTGGTTAAAAATGGCCAGGCGGATGCTTTCGTGACAGCCGGGAATACCGGTGCAGCCTCCGTGACCGCTTATTTCCGACTGGGTACCATCCCTGGGGTTGATCGCCCCGGCCTGACACCAGTTTTCCCCACCGCCAGTGGTTCGTGTGTCGTAGTGGATGTTGGCGCTAATCCCGATTGCAAGCCCGAAAATCTGCTCCAATTTGCCATCATGGGCAGCATCTATGCTGTAAAAGTGCGTGGGGTAAAGAATCCGAAAATTGGCCTGCTCTCTAACGGTGAGGAAGCCGGGAAGGGTAATGACCTGGTCAAACATACTTACCCTTTGTTGGTTGCGTCTGGTCTGAATTTCTATGGTAACATCGAAGGCAAGGAACTCATCGGCGGGAAAGTTGACGTAGCCGTAACCGATGGTTTTACCGGAAATATTCTATTAAAATCATCAGAAGCGGTTGCCAAACTGCTCATGGATAAGATCAAGGAAGCCATCCAGACGGGTGGCCTGCGAGCCCAAATAGGTGGCCTGCTGGTAAAACCTGCCCTCAAGGGAATCAAAAAAATGATGGACCCGGCTGAAGAGGGCGCCGCGCCCCTGCTGGGCGTGAATGGTCTTGTATTCATAGGTCATGGTCGTTCAGATGCCACCGCCATCAAGAATGCTATTCGGGTGGCGAATAATGCAGTAAGAACGAATGTTCTCGCTTCGATCCACACAGCCATCGAACAATCTCTCAATAAATAGAGGAAAAATGAAAGTCGTCACAAACTCAAAATTGATCAAACGGAATGCCAAGATCGGACAATATACGAGCATCGGAGCGCTGGTGATCCTGGGTATTGGCCTGTATATATCATTCAAAATGCCCGATAAATTTGTTTATTCGCTCCTGGCTCTATTGCTTGGTTTCTTGATGTCGCAAATTGGGATGTATTATGGAAACCGATGGGGTCGGAGTCCCCGACCAGACGAATTGATAGATAAGGCACTTAAAGGGTTGGGGCGCGAGTACACAGTTTATCATTATGTCACAGCAGCTTCACACCTGCTTGCCGGCCCGGCAGGAATCTGGACATTGATGCCCTACTATCAAAGCGGAAAGATTGTCTATGAGAAAAAACGCTGGAAATCGAAAGGCGGGGGCTTTCTTCAATCCTACCTGCGCCTGTTTGGACAAGAAAACATGGGACATCCCGAAATCGAGTCTGAAACTGAGATCGAAGCCACAAAGCGATACCTTTCCAAAATCCTGCCAGAAGGCAGTGAAGTCCCGCCCATCAAAGCCTTGCTTCTTTTCACCAGTCCCAAGGCGGAATTGAACGTTGAGGGCGCTCCCCTCCCCGCCATTACTCCCAAAGATCTCAAAGATTTCATGCGGGAAAGAAGTAAAGATGATCCGATTCGCGAATTGATGTTGGATACAATTCTCAAAGCTCTGCCAAAACCAGAACGGGAAGAATAACCTCATATTTACCGAGAACTGACGGGTGTCGGTCACGACCGTCAGTTCTGATTCATGGTACACTTGTTCTATGAAACCCATTATAGCCTTGGATCTTGAAACCACGGGCCTAGATTCAAAGAAAGATGTCATTATCGAAATTGGTGCGGTCCGGTTTGAAGGGAATCGCATTGAGGCCGAGTTCACAACGCTAATTAACCCAAGTCGGCATATCCCCGAGTTTGTTTCCGGCCTGACTGGCATCAGCGATGAGATGGTTCGCCTGGCGCCTCAGATTCGCGATGTGCTGGATGATCTGGTGTCCTTCATTGGCGAAGCTCCTATTCTGGGTCATAACATCCAGTTTGATCTTTCCTTCTTTAAAAAATACAATTTATTCGAATTCAACGAAATCATTGACACCTACGAACTGGCTGCAGTTCTGATGCCCTCTGCCAGCCGCTACAACCTGGGTGCGCTGGGGCAACAGCTCGGAATTCCTCTTCCCGCCACCCATCGTGCTCTGGATGATGCGCGTGTAACCGCGGCAGCATTCCAAAGGTTGTTCGCCCATGCCTGCGATCTGCCCCCCGATCTCTTGGCAGAGATCGTCCGTCACAGTGAACCCATTGACTGGGATGGAGCCTGGGCTTTTAGCCAGGCGCTGCAGTTGCGTTCCCGCACCGCTGTGAATGCAAAAAAAGTCCATACTGATCAAAGTAATGGACCACTTTTTTCTTCCGATGAAGAAAAGCCCAAAGCACCGCCTTTGCAAATTCCAAGGGAACCTGTACCGCTCGATCCAGATGAAGCTGCCTCCGTGCTTGAATATGGGGGGCCATTCTCCCAATTCTTTGAAACCTACGAATATCGTCCCGAGCAAGTGGAAATGCTGAGGGCGGTTGCCAACGCCCTTTCTCGTGGACAGCACCTTCTTGTCGAGGCTGGCACCGGGGTGGGAAAGTCATTTGCCTATCTTGTCCCGGCTGGCCTTTTCGCATTGCAAAACAACACCCGCATTGTTATTTCTACCAATACCATCAATCTGCAAGACCAGCTAATTAAAAAGGATATTCCTGATATGTGCGCCGCCCTTGGCCTGAATCTGCGGGCGGCAGTACTCAAAGGAAGGTCGAACTACCTCTGCCCACGCCGGCTGGAGCTCTTGCGCCATCGAGGCCCTTCCAATGCGGACGAAATGCGCGTCCTGGCAAAGGTGCTTGTCTGGAGGCTGGACAATACCAGCGGTGACAAGACAGAGATTAACTTGACCGGCCCTTCCGAGCGCGATGTTTGGTTACACATTTCTGCTGACGACGACGCCTGCACAAGTGAGACCTGCCTGGCACGTACGGGTGGAACCTGTCCGTTCTTTCGCGCCAAACAAGCATCCCTTAACGCTCATATCCTGATTGTCAACCATGCCTTGTTGCTGACCGATGTGGCGATTGGGAATCGTGTTTTGCCTGAATACGAGTATGTGATCATCGATGAAGGCCATCACCTCGAAGCAGCCACCACGGATGCATTATCCTTCCGCCTGACCCAATTTGACATGGAACGCTTGATCCGTGAGACCGGTGGTTCCACTTCCGGCATACTGGGACAGTTAATCTCATCCACACGCAACCAGATCCGCCCGTCAGATTTTGCCCTGTTGAACCAAAAGGTCGAACGCGCCACGGATCTGATTTATCGTTTGCAGGAACAGACTCATATCTTCTTTGATGCCCTGGCTGAATTCATTTCCTTCCAGCGCGAGGGGCTACCCGCCAGTACTTATAGTTACCAGGAACGCATCCTGCCTTCCACGCGCACGCAACCCGGTTGGGATGATGTGGAACTGGCATGGAGTGCTGCCAGTGAAACCCTTGCCCTGTTAATCGCAGTATTGGGGGAAATCCAAAAAGGTGCAGCAGAACTTTTAGCCGATGGCGTGGAGTCATTGGAAGATGTGATCAGCAATCTGGGAAATCTCTACCGGCGATTGACCGAGGCCGAGAGCATGGTCGGCTCGATGATTTTTAATCCCACTTCGGATTACGTATACTGGGTGGAAGTCAACCCCAACAATAACCGCATGGCTTTGAATGCAGCTCCAATCCGGGTCGGCTCTTTGGTGGAAAAATACCTATGGCATGAAAAGCGTTGCGTCATCCTCACTTCTGCCACGTTGACCACGCATGGCGAATTCGGCTATGTCCGAAATACGCTGGCTGCTGATGAAGCGGACGAATTGGCGTTAGGTTCTCCCTTCGATTACGAGGGGGCAGCTTTGCTTTTTATTGCCAACGATATTGCAGAACCAAACTCACCGGATTATCAACACCAACTTGATAGGGCTCTTATTCAACTCTGCAAGGCCAGCGGAGGCCGTACCCTAGTACTTTTCACTTCCTACGCACAATTAAAGCGTACATCGAAAAACATTAGTGGTCCTCTGGCGCAAAACGACATCACCGTTTTCGAGCAGGGCGAAGGGGCATCACCAAATGCTTTACTTGAGTCATTTAGAAGCTCTGATCGAGCTGTGCTGCTGGGAACACGTTCCTTTTGGGAAGGTGTGGATATTCCCGGGGAAGCCCTTTCTGTCCTGGTGATCGTCAAGTTGCCGTTTGCCGTCCCGTCTGATCCTTTGGTGGCGGCGCGCTCTGAGACCTTCGAGGATCCTTTTAATGAATATCACCTCCCGGAAGCCATTCTTCGCTTCCGTCAGGGATTTGGGCGACTCATTCGCACTCAATCTGACCGCGGCGTAATAGTCATCCTTGACCGCCGTGTGTTGACTAAAGCTTATGGAAAACTGTTTATCGAGTCACTCCCTCAGTGCACATTGAAAGTGGGAGCATTGGCAGAGTTACCACGTGCAGCGACAAAATGGCTCGGAATATAATAAATCAGGAGATACAAATATGGAACAATTGACATATGAAAAAATCGTGGAAATAAACGGCCGCCTCGAAGCTGAGATGATCGAAAGTCTGCTTGAAGCTGAAGGTATTGATGTGGAACTGGTTCAGGAATCAATTGGACATTCGGTCTATCCAGTGGCAGTGGATGGGCTGGGACGAGTCCAGATATTTGTCCCTAAGACAAAGGTGAACGAGGCGCGCGAATGGCTAAAAATGTATCGGGAAGGTATCCCGGAAGAGTAAACCATGTCCGCTAATGACACAGTTATATTAGTTTCTAATTACGGAATGGGGAAAGGGCTCGAGAATTTACAACTGCTATTGATGGGAAAATACCTGTCTCTTCTAAGTCAAAGGGAAACGCTCCCTGCCGCCATCTGCTTCTATACCGAAGGTGTCAAATTGGTTATTGATGGTTCACCAGTAATGGAACAACTTATCACCCTGGAGAAGAAGGGTGTTCACCTGATCGTTTGTTCAACTTGTCGGAATTACTTTGGATTGGAAGATAAAGAAAAAGTTGGAATTCTTGGAGGCATGACCAATATACTTGAAGCACACAGCGCGCCCCGAAAGTAATCACGCGTTAGACTCAAAATACCCATATTTAATTTAGAATAAGCAACGGTAGCAGCAACAACCGTTGCTTATTCTGTATATAATTATTTCTTAGTGTTGAGGTAGTACTTGTAGCCGAAATAGGCTGCAATGCAAAGAACAGCAACAACCAGGAAAATCACCCAACCTGCAGCGAATGCTTGCCCGACTGCGCCAAAAGCAGATGCGCCCGCATTGTACAGGGGAATCCAGAGTACTGCCATTACAACCGCGAATATCGCTGCAAAGATGGCTATTGTCCAAACTACCATTCTCTTAAGTTTCTTCGATTTATCATCCATATGAGCCTCCGCTCCTAAACATAGGGTATTCTACTTATTGTAGCACCTTTTTCTAGACCAAATGATTACATTTTCTTTACTTTATCTGCACTTACCCAAATAATATTTTCATGATAACTAATCCGCGCTTGGGCATTTTTATTCGAGAAGAGTTGTACTATTTTTTCTGCCGAAAGAAACCGGCTGCGCATGAGCAACATTTTTTCGCCCAAGGCTATTAATTTAACCCTAAACTTGTGAATATCCGGCTCCAGGATGACAACCATTCCACCTGGGGCAAGGACACGCCAAAGCTCGTCAACCGTTTGTTGCTGGTTGAAAACATGGTGAAGCGCGTCCACCATTATGATTTGGTCAAATACATTAGATGCAAAGGGAAGAAGCTCCGCAGGAGCACAAGTGGTTATCAAGCCCTTGGCGGCAGCGTGATTTAACATTCTCCGCGATGGGTCCGCTACCACTATCTTCCGTACCATGTTGCGCAGAACATCGGCAACGCGCCCCGTCCCGCCACCTGCATCCAACAGCAGGCTTTCGGTGGATAGAGCCAGCGAATCAAGTAAAGGTGCAGGTACAATGAAATCCGCCGCCCGGTTGTATAGGCCAGCAATCACACCAAAGTGGTCAAATGGCATTTTATGGCCCTATCGTTATGTAATCCTTAATCCGCGCATAAGTTGCAGGTCCGATACCAGGTACATTTTGGATGTCTTGGACGAATTGGAATGAGCCATGTTGGAGACGGTAATCCACGATCGACTGGGCAGTAGTGGGGCCAATGGCGGGCAGCGCATCCAGTTCCAATACCGTGGCTGTATTGATATTCACCCGGCCAGCATTGATATGGCCTGTATCTACAACGCCTGGAACATCAACCTGTTGCCCATCCTGCAGTAGCGCTGCCTGGTTAATTTGCTCCGATTCCGCACCGGAGGCAAAACCACCTGCAGCTTGGATTGCTGCCTCCACCCGGCTGCCAGCTTGGAGCATATACACCCCTGGAGTTGCAACTGCTCCACTAACATAAATTGTTAGAATTCCTGGTGTAGGAGTAGGGAGCAAGGTTACCGGGATTCCTCGCGGTCGTGAGGTCGCAAACCAGATCACACCTGCTGCCAATAATCCTATCAGGATCCCATAAGTAATATTGAGAAATGTTTTCATCCTTACTCCTTCAATCCAATCGCATCACTAACAATCGGTTATCCGATTGTGCTTTTGAGTTAAAGATCCATTCAGCACTAACAATTCGCCGAAAGTAAGGGGGCATTTCTTCAGACTGTATTCCATGGAATCCGAATCTGGCATAAAGCGAAGCCAACCGTGTACGACACAATAAATATAAAGGTCGTTCCTTTTCTTGTGCAAGGAGTATCTCGATAATTGCCCGTGCAACGCCATTGCCGCGAGCATTCTCATGAACTGCTATAGAGGCCATTTCCCGCGATCCATCGCCATGAGGTTTGATTTGACCACAACCAAGCAGGTCGCCTTTCCGCGTTACTGCCACCAGGAAACGCCGCCAATCAAGCCCGAATGGGTTGATCTGGACTGTATGGATTAGAAGACGGATCGCTGGAAAATCATTCCGCGTTGCTGGGCGAACAACAAACTCAACCAAGGAGACCTGCCGCAATAACAATCGTGAATGTGCTCACGAACCAATGAATAAGTAAAGGATACACAAATGACTTCGTCCTCCAGGCCACCCAACCAAAAGCGAATCCGCCAAAGATGGTGGAGAGTGTCTCCAATTCGGGTTTGCCAATATGGGCCAACGCAAATGGAACGGCCTGCAGCCAGAGCGCATCCGGCCCAAATTTACGGGCGTAACCAAAAAGCAGCCAGCCACGAAAGAGGAATTCCCAACCGAAGAGGTCGAGCAAGGTACTCATAGGTATTCCAGCCAGCATTGGTTTATAGTAATTCTGCATGGAGGGATCGCCTCGTCCCACCAACCATAAGATAGGTGTCATTAATATGATCGCTCCCAGTGTGATGACTATCCCGGCTTTCCAATCTCCAAAAGTAAATCCATAGTTCCTGGGATTTTCACGGAAAACAACCGTGATAATAAACATGGGAATGATAAAGTACAACAGCGTCCGGTCGAGTACCTTCATCGAAAACTCGGTGGATTCCCAGCTGGAAAACAACTTTGTCCATGGAAGGAGCGGATAGTGGTAATAATCCAACAATAACACAAGTGTACTAACAATAGTAAGAATTGAGATTTTCCAATCCAAGAGCAATTTTTCACCGAATATTCTTCGCATGGCGCCTCATCAATATGAGAAATAGGTTTGATTTCCATTCGGGCCGAAGAGCCTTGCTAGTTTGTCTGTGTCTCGCCACAACTCCAACCCCCAGGTAGATAACAGGGCTAATATCATCAGCACTACCAGGATTATTGCGAACTTCCCAGCCTTCGATCTTGACCAACATTCTTGGATGGAGCGCCTACTAGTTGTCCATAATTGCGCCGCGAGAATCGCAAAAATGGGAACAATAGCCAGGTGGAAGCGATCCTCGGCAATAATCACCAAATGCGGAGCGGTATAACCAATAAGGAATAACGCCATTAACCAGGTTTCTTTGCTCCATTGTATCAAAGCCAGGCTGGCTATGCCCGTTGTGCTGATAAATACGAATGGCAGACAGAAAATGGTAAAGATACTTGCCAGCACCGGTGTGGAAAGATACCCAAAATAATTGTTGGAATAGAAATATGTAAGTGCACGACGTTCTAAACCGAAGAAATAGCCAATTCGGCGCAGGAAAAGATAAACTGTACGACCAGGGTCGGTTTTAATGAATTCGATAGCTTTTTGAATGCCAATATTGTCGCGTTCGGCATCATTCACTATTGTCATCAGGTCAAGGCTTTGCGGGTATTGGAATGTTCCGGTTCCTTCTGGAGAATATCCAAGATAAAGATCATATCCTATGGCAGACTCAATTCCCGTAAACTGGCCATTTAGAAGCGAATTTCGGATAACCCAAGGAATCACAACCATACCTGCCATCAACAACACGACAAGTGCTCTTTTCTGTTCTTTCAGAAATAACCAGACCCAGGCGAACGAAAAGAAAGTAAATAATTGCGCCACCGATCGCGTCAGGCATGTCAATCCAAGCAGAATACCCGCCAGAATAAACCAACGGGATCTGACAACAAAGGCACGGAAATTCTCCTTCTCCACTATTGCAGGCTCAAGGCTTTCTTTTGCCTTCAGCAGTACCAGGAGTGAACCTAACACCAGCACAAAAAACAAATTCTCAGTTGCTAAAGAAAGAGGATATATGACAAGCATCGGATAGAGTGTGATAACCCAGGCTGAAGTACGTGCAGCAAATTCCTTTTTGGGGAAGAACCGGCGTGCAAGAGCAAAAGTTAATGGAGCCATTGAAGCAGCTAATACTGCTTGCATGAGCCGGGCCATAAAGAAGCGTTTTACCCCAACTCCAAATGTGAAATAAATTAGCGCCAGGAATGCCGGGTAAAGCGGGGGACGGAAAGAGGTTGGTACACCGCGCGGGTCATACGCTATCGAAGTTAAATCGAGATGCAGGTAAGGCAAAACAGTTGCTAAATCTTGTTCAGCGTACCAGCGATACCCATCCCCGGCTACAATAGAACGTGCAAGCATATCGTATTGGAACATGTCGTCGAGACCGATGCCCATATTACGCATTGCAACGACGGGGATCATTCGAAGCAATAACGCAATCAGAAAAATACTAGCTGGAAATGCCGTGGGCGATTTCCACCAACTCAAGGGGTTAATCAAAAACGTTTCATCCCGGTCACATTCTCCGTGTTTCACAGGGTTTCACATTGCTTTTGATTCTTTCGCCAGTCAGATCCACATCCGTTTACGTCTAGTCGTAGGATTGTTTGACAGCTGCCCTAAAGCCTGCGTGCGCCGCCAGCATATCCTTGACAATAAACTCAATCCGTAAACCATCTAACCTTTTTGCTCCTGGAAGGCGCACTACTCGATCTGCTGCCTCTGGCTGGCGGAATTCAATTGTTACGTTCACCGGAGTCTCTACCGTGAATGGCAACGGAGCAGTCCTCTGTTTCAAGCGCTGGATCGCCCGGCTTGCCGCCTTATTGATCATCGCTAAAGTAACTTGAGGGGTTAGACACTCAGCAGAAAAATAACCTGTAGCCTGTTTGACCACAACTGTTTCCAATAAGCCGAGTAGTTCCGAAGCCTGGGCACAGATCGTCTGGTCGCCTGTAATCATCAACACCGGTACTCCAAAATGCCCGGCAACAGCCGCGTTCAAACCATATTCTCCTACCAGGATATTGTTCAGCCAGACATTTGCGATCCGTCCACTTGACCAGGTATGGGCCAATACCGCATTTTGCGACCCCGCCCGGGCATGGTACCCGATGAAAAGGACACCTGCTGTTTCCGAATCCACACCCTGCATCATGGACAACGGCGAGGCACCTCCAGAATTCAGCCTGGCGCGTGTGTCAAGTTCTTCAATGAGGATATTAGTTCCATCCCCATGACCGTCCACGACAACGAATTCATTTGCTCCAGCTTCGGTTGCACCTGCAATTGCTGCATTCACTTCGTCGGTCATGATCCGGCGAAAACGGGCATATTCGCTGTGGGCCGATTCAGTCTCTTCCCAGCGCGTGACCCCTGAGATCCCTTCCATATCTGCTGCAACTAATATTTTCATCTGCACTCCTTATTTTATACCTTGAGTATATTCGAATCTTATCAAATGACAAGCTGTTTTCTGACCATCTTCAAAATGTTTTGATGGGTGGGAAATCTTCCAAAGCATGTGTTTTTTTCCAGAATCATTATTTGTAATCGACACAGATGAGCAGTCACAGCACAATCAAATCAGACATGCTATAATCCTCAAGAAGAAGCCATCATTTCATGTGGTTTATCCGAAATTGTTTAACCTTGGATTTATAGAATATTCTTTTGATTTATTTCGTGCTTTTTTTGGGACATAACTCTACAATGAAGAGACCTCTTGGAGTAACGGTTCTGGGAATAATTGTATTTTTCTTCTCGGTGTACAATTGTTTACGCTTGGTTGAAGGAATCGTCTTTAGGAACACCCTTGAAGAATTTGGTGCCCACTCACTATATATCATCCTCAGCGGAGGTTTTTGGTTATCAACTGGTTTGTTTCTCACCTGGAGCCTGTGGAAGATAAAAACGTGGTCGTGGCTTGCCAACCTTGGTGCTTCGATTGGATATATTTCCTGGTACTGGTTTGACCGGCTGGTATTACAATTGCCACACGCTAATTGGCTCTTCGCTCTGGGTACTACTAGCGTTTTCATCCTTATTATCTTTTTTATTCTGTTCTCACCCCCTTCA
>CAIKOL010000353.1 GCA_903829085.1 uncultured Anaerolineales bacterium
CCTGGGGCAGTGCACTGGGATATATCCTGGCTGTCAGGCATCCCGAATATTACCGGGCTTTTGCCGGGCTTGGGCAGATGTCCAGAGATGGAGAGGGACTGGCCTATGCTGAAACGCTGAAAGTAGCTCGCGGAGCTGACAATAAAGAAGCCATTCGAGAGTTGCTTGAATTGGGTGCACCGCCGTATACGAAAATACCCTCAGCAAAAGGTACATTGCATAAGGCTGAGCCAGGACACGAGGCGGTGGCAGGGATGCTGGTGCGTTTCAAGTGGAGCGAAGCCCTGGGCGGGGATGCCAAATATATCAAGATTTCGAATCTGGTAACCAGGGAACTCTTGCTTTCCTCGGAATATACATTTATGGATGCCTTGGGCTGGCTCAAAAACAAAGGCCGTTCCATAAATTTGACATATCAGGAGTGCAACGAAGATATCGATCTTTACAAAGAAGGCACGCAGTTCAAGATCCCGGTCTTTTTCCTGCTGGGTCGTTGGGACCTGTTGACGGTTCCATCCGGAGCCGAAGCCCTGATGGCAGCCATTAACGCACCTCAGAAAGAGATCATTTGGTTTGATACCGGGCATGAGATCCATTGGGAGAGACCGAAAGAATACCAGAAAGCACTGATCGAAAGATTCAGGCGCCTGCAATAGCCAGCAATATTCGAATAACCAGGAGTTGAAATGGACAAAAGAATTACCAAAGCACAACCGGACTCCCAAGACAACGCAAGTTTTGACCTTGCCATTATAGGCGGACGAGTGATCGACCCGGCCAATGGGGTGGATGGGGTTCGTTCGATCGGGATCAAAAATGGAAAGATCGCTGCTGTGTCAGAAGGGAACCTTCCCGCCAGCAAAACCATAGACGCCACTGGTTTGGTGGTTTCACCTGGATTTCTGGATATCCACAGCCATACCGATGGTTTGCAGCATGCCGGTGTATGCAATGTCCGCATGGGGGTCACCACTGTCGTGACTGGCAACTGTGGTTACACTTTTGCACCCGAAGGCCTGGATGTCGAGGCTTTCTTTGAGAGGCTGGATCAAGGCTATCCGGTCAATACTGCTTTCCTGGTTGGAGCTTCCGACATCCGCAAAGCTGTCGGGGCCGACCCCTATAAACCGATCCCAGACCAGGATATTCCTAAAATGATAAAACTGGCAGAGAAAGCTCTACAGGCCGGGGCGATGGGAATGTCTTTCGGGATCGAATATTCTCCTGGAACTACTCAAAAAGAGCTGATCGCGATGGGTGAGTTCGCCCGCACCGTTGGGATCATCTGCCCGGTGCATATCCGGGCCTCTGGAGGTGGTTTACCTTTTATTAAAACCAGTTCCATCCAGGCAATCGATGAAATCCTGCGGGTGGCGCGTAAAACCAAGGCGCGCTTCCATATCTCCCATATCGGGGGGCAGATCGCGATGGCTTCCCGGCCCTACGATGCCATGACCAAAAAAGGGCTTGAAATGATCGAGCAGGCCATGGACGAAGGTCTGGATATTCAATCCGATATGCATTCTTATACCGCCTGGGGTACCTGGATCTCGGCTGCGCTGCTTGATCTTTTCTTAAAACCTCAGCCCATGCCCTGGATCATCCAGCATGGCTTCTTCCTGAACCTGGGGATGGTTGAAGTGGGCACCGGTCCGCATCAGGGGAAACGATTGACCCAGGATTTACTGCGTCAAATTCGCAAGGAAGATCCCAAAACGATCGTGGTGGGGCATATGTTCCGGGAGGATCTCCTGTTCCAGGTGCTGACCAAACCGTGGGTGATGATGTGTTCGGATGGAGATTTCGATGTTCACACCGGAGCGCCTTCTCATCCACGCTGCAGCGGTGCCTTCCCACGCGTGTTGCAACTGGTACGAGAAAGAAACCTGATGCCACTCGAGGAAGCCTTGCGCAAAATGACGGTTATGCCAGCGGAACGCTTCGGGCTGAAAACAAAAGGCCGGTTATCGGTTGGAGCGGATGCTGATATCACCGTTTTTGACCCGCAGAAAATTGCTGATAAAGCCACTTATCAGAATCCAGATATAGCACCGGAGGGGATCGAATACGTGCTGATAGGGGGGGAAGCAGCGGTTTTTGAAGGCGAGCTGCTGAGCGTCAACCTTGGGAAACCGATTCGCTTCAACTGATCTCTTTATTGGGGAGAAAAGTAGGCAGGGATTTACGAGGCTGAGAATGGATGGAAATGAATTGAACAGGAGCCAGTTCAAAACGACTGGTTCCTGTTTTAATAACTCACCTTACGCAGAATAGCGTAAACTTGGTGCATGGCGAATGACAAACTACTTGATCTGTATAGTGATTACCTCATCAGTGCCTTTGGACAGACAACCGCAACTGGATTATCGGCGCTCTTGAATGGCGAGATCAGTCACGATAGCGTGCAAAGGTTTCTGGCTGGTGAGCGACGAACATCCGTGGATTTGTGGCAAGTGGTCAAGCCACATGTACGGAAAATAGAAAGTGCAGAAGGCGTCCTGATCGTGGATGACAGTATTGCCGAAAAACCTTACACCGACGAGAACGACATCATCTGTTGGCATTACGATCATTCACAGCAGCGGAATGTGAAAGGCATCAATTTTGTGACCTGCCTATATCACAGTGCTGGGATTTCCTTGCCAGTTGGATTTGAGTTGATCGCCAAAACTGAACACTACACAGATCCAAAGGATGGCAAAGAAAAACGGCGCTCACCTAAAACCAAGAACGAATATTATCGAGAAATGACGCAACAAGCAGTTCATAACCAGATCTTATTCAAGTATGTGCTCAATGATGTCTGGTTTTCTGCCGCAGACAACATGGTTTTCGTCAAAATCACGCTCAAAAAGGATTTCGTCA
>CAIKOL010000354.1 GCA_903829085.1 uncultured Anaerolineales bacterium
ATACACTAATTTCCAATGAACCTATGTTTTCTGATCGTGAATTAAAGTTTAATAGGTGAGATTCTCAGGTTTTGTTTCAACACGTTTTCGAAAGATCCAATAGGTCCAACCCTGGTAGACCAGCACGATCGGGACAAAGATGGCTGCGACGATGGTCATGACCTTGAGAGTATAGGGAGATGAAGCCGCGTTCGTGATGGTCAGGCTCCAGGCGGGATCCAGGCTGGAGACAAGAATACGAGGATACAGACCTGCAAAAACCATGATGGTTGCAAATACAACCGCCAACGCGCCGGTGATAAAAGCCCAACCGCTCTTGCGAGTGTAAATGAACCAGCCGGTGACAAGCAAAGCTGCAGCTGCCAGGATGGCAGGGAGCAGACCGTTGAGGCCGGGCTTGGTGAGGATATCGGTGGCAAAGAACGTCCAGACCACAAATGTGACAGTGAGTAGCGTGGCAACAATCCAGAAATAGAAGGCTGCCTGCCTGGCACGTTCGGCAATTGAATCAGTGACTTTGCGGGTCAGAAAATTGGCACCGTGCATGGTAAACAGGGCTACAAAGACCAACCCGCCCAACAAGGCATACGGGTTGAGCAGGGGCAACAGGCCGCCGTAGTAATTCATATCCTGTTGAATGGCAAACCCACGCATCAGGTTTGCCACTGCCACGCCCCATAACAGGGCGGGTAGCAGGCTGCCGATGAAGATGGCCCAATCCCACATGGCGCGCCAACCCTTAGACTCGCGCTTGCCCCGGAACTCGAAAGCCACACCGCGCAGGATCAGCGCAACCAACATCAGTACCAATGCCAGGTAGAATCCGCTGAAAAGGGTGGCATAAACATTGGGAAAAGAGGCAAACAATGCCCCCCCGGCAGTAATCATCCAGACTTCGTTGCCATCCCAGACCGGGCCAATCGAATTTATGATCGTCCGGCGTTCAACATCATCCTTTCCCAGGAAAGGCAGGAGCATACCCACCCCATAGTCAAAACCTTCCAGAAAAAAGAAACCGATGAACAGGATCGTTACAAGTATAAACCAAACAGTATTGAGGTCCATTTTTCCTGCTCCTTTTTACTCGGCGGCCTTTTCGGCCTGCGGGTCAGACGTGCCGGATTTCACCATGAGCCAGCCAGTAACCGCCACCAATGCTCCCAGGAGCACAGTGAACAGTATCAGTGAAAACAGAACGTTTCCGGCGGTCACATTCGGGGAAACAGCATCCTGCACTTTTTGGAGACCGTAAACGATCCACGGCTGGCGGGCTGATTCTGTCAGGATCCAGCCAAAGGTGCTGGCAAGATAGGGCAAAACCATGGCCGGTAGAAGAATTTTCAAGAAGAGCTGACTCTTATTGAGGAGCTTCACCCTGGGCCGGATGACCGCCAAGAGGGCCAGCAAGGCCATTAGAAAACCGACGCCTACCATGATCCGGAACGACCAAAAAGTGATGAATACGTTTGGAATGTAATCTCCGGGGCCGTATTGTGTCACAGCCTGAGCCTGCAATTGGTTCATTCCTTGCACACCGCCAGTCCAGCTACTATAGAGCAGCAAGGAAAGCCCATGGGGAATCTCGATCTCGAAGGAGTTCTCATTTTTATCTTTATTAATATCAGCAACTAATACCAGGTTGGCAGAATCGGGTTCGGTGTTCCAGATGGCTTCTGTCGCGGCAATCTTCATTGGCTGGGTCTGCCCCAGGAACTTGCCATGGGCGTCACCTACGAAAATAACCGCCACCACGCCGATCAGTGCGTAGACCGCCGCCCAGCGGAAGGCCTTCTGGAAGAACTCCGCCTCTGTGCCGGTCTTGCGGAGGAGGTGCCAGGCGCTAAAACCCAGCACAAGGAAACCGGCTGTCGTAATCCCCGCTGCCAGCACGTGGAGGAACTGGTAAGGCAGGTTGGGATTGGTAATAAGCGCAAGGAAACTGGTCATCACGGCCCGGCCATTCTCAATGGCATACCCCACCGGGTTCTGCATGAACGAGTTGGCGGTCAGGATCCACAAGGCGGAAATGTTCGAGCCGATCGCCACCAACCAGGCCGCAGCCAGGTGCATCTTCTTGGATAGTTTATCCCACCCGAAGACCCATAGACCGATGAAGGTGGATTCCAGGTAGAAAGCCAGAAGGGCTTCGATCGCCAGCGGAGCACCGAAGATATCACCCATGAAGCGGGCATACCCCGACCAGTTCATGCCGAAGTGGAACTCCTGCACGATACCCGTAACCACGCCGGCAGCAAAGTTGATCAGAAAAACCTTTCCCCAGAACTTGGCCAGGCGCCTATAGGTCTCGTTGCCGGTGGCGACATAGCGGCTTTCAAAAATCGCCACCAGGATGGAAAGCCCCAGGGTAAGCGGAACAAGGAAGAAATGATAAATGGTGGTGATGGCAAATTGCCAGCGCGAAAGATCGAGAGCATTCATAACGTTCCCTCCGAAAAAGAATAGAAAATCCAGCTTTTCGATAAATGAAGCAGGCGCAAGGCAGTCCAACCTCGATTTATCGAAATATACCTACGGTACGGAAGTGAAGTTCGTGATCATGGAATCAATGGCTTGTTTCGTATCCACCTCCTGTGCAAGTTCAGAGAATTTTGTGTTCGACAATTCATCCAAAATAACCTTTTGCAGCCTGTTCCAACGCGTCTGCACCGGGCAAGTCCCTTCAAACGGACAGGCCTGCTCTTCCAGCATACATTCTGAAAGCAAGAACGGGCCTTCCATCCTTTCCATCACATCCCGCAAGGTGATGTCTTCCGCCGGGCGGGCAAGTTGCAACCCTCCCTCCCGCCCGGGGAAAGTGTGCACCAGGTTGGACTGGGCCAACTGTGCCACGATGCGCGACAAGAAAGCAGCCGGGATGAGCATCTCTTTTCCAATTTCTGAAGAGGAGAGACGCGTACCCAGCGGCTGCCTGGCTAAAACAAGGATAACCCGAATTGCATAGTCGGTCTGGCGATTAACGCGGAACATATCTATCCTTACAATAAAAGTAAACGTTTACTAATATTGTAAGGATTAACATGTCCCTTTCAAGCGCTATTTGTCATTATCTATTGTGACAAATCTCACATTAGTTCGACATGGAGAGCATTCGGTAACTATACAACGCGCCCATCCCCCCTGCCTCCCTTCCCTTCGCGAAGCCTTCACGCCCCGGAGGGCGCGGCGGAGAACGCACTTGTCACGGCCACGCTCGCGCGGTCGAAGGCGCGAGCGCAGCCAGCACTAG
>CAIKOL010000355.1 GCA_903829085.1 uncultured Anaerolineales bacterium
CATGCGCAGGCGTTCGGAGGGGAAATCCACGCCCAGGGTCTCTTCCCTGAAGGTCTGCCAGGTTTTCCACTCCGGGGCGGGTATCCTTACCGCTTGCCAGGGGAAGCTCCTCTCGTTGGCAGCCCCATCCTTGCGTTGCAGCAGGCAGGCGAAATGCCCCTCGCCGTTCAGCCGGTGAGGGAATAGCCGCACGGCTTTGCTTAGCTCTTTGGCTTGGGGGGGTTGCAGTTCCTGGGCGGAAAACCTTAACCAATCCGGGCGCCCGGGCATGAACCCAGGCAGCTGTGGCAGGGCTTCCACTTCGAAATCGGCATGCTCCTGCAGGAACCGGGCCATGACCGCCTCGTCTTCTTCAGGGGCGAAGGTGCAGGTGGAGTAAAGCAGTCTCCCTCCCGGGCGCACCAGGTGGGCTGCCACCCGCAGGATAGCTGTCTGGCGTACGGCGCAGCCCGCCACCATCTGCTCCGACCAGTCGAGACGCGCTCCCATATCCTTGCGGAACATGCCTTCGCCGGAGCAGGGCGCGTCCACCAGTACCCGGTCGAAAGCTGCGCCGAAATGGTCGGCTATCCGTTCGGGAGGCTCGTTGGTCACCACCAGGTTGGAAGCGCCCCAGCGTTCCACGTTGACCACCAGGTGGTTGAGGCGCGTGGTCTTGATCTCGTTGGCCACCAGCAGCCCCTGCCCCTGCATCCGCGCGGCCATCAGCGTGGTCTTCCCACCCGGTGCGGCGGTCAGGTCCAGGACGCGCTCGCCCGGTTGGGGAGCCAGCGGCTCCGCCGCTGACATGGCCGAAGGGTCTTGCAGGTAATACAGCCCGGCCAGGTGGTAGGGATGCTTGCCGGGTTCCTTCCCCCCTTTTCCGTCCACCGCCGGGAGTGTAAAAGCGGAATCGCACCAGGCCACCCTGTCGCCCAGCGGGAACGGTGAGATCTTCTGGAATTCGTCCGCCGGGAGCTTGAGAGTATTGACTCGCAGCCCGCGCACGGGTTCATGGGTTAGCGACTCGGCGAAAGCGGGATATTCGTCACCCAGGAAGCGGGCCATGCGCTCCAGGAAAAGCGGTGGGAGGGGAAAATTCGAGGCAGCCATGATTACGATATTATAAGGTTTAAAGCCCAACGATGGGGATATAATAATTTCATGTCCTTTGAGAATAGCCCTCGCCTGGATGAACCGGACTCGAACCGGCTCCCTTTCTCCAGTTGGGTGTTTAAGCACCGGCGCTTGATCCTGGCTTTTACTGGTCTGGTGCTTATCTTCAGCGTTGCCATATTTGTCATCCAAATTCGATCGGCTCTTCAGGCAGCTGTACCGGGTGCTCTGGATGGCTGCCTGGAGACTGCCTCCGGGGATCCGCTGGTAACCACGGTCCGGATTGGCTCGATCACCCGGCCCACCTACGCGGACGGTTGTTTCTTTTTCTTCCCCAATATTCCTCCCGGGCAGCAGGATCTGATCGTCTCCCTGCCCTCTGGGGAGCTCAGCCTCCCGGTCATGATCATTTCCAACCAGGCGACTGCCCTTGGCACGCTTGTTGTCAACCCATATGGAACCGATGAGCCATAAATCCACCCCACTCCAGGCCGGGCAGGCCAATATTGAATACGCGCTGCTGATCGTCCTGATCGCCGTGATTATTATTGCGGTGGTGGCTCTTTCCGGGTCTGCAATTGCAAAGCGGCTCGGAGATGTTGCCAACATGCTCGCCACGCCCTCCGGCAGCCCCACCACCAGTGCCTCCCCATATGCCACGGCTTTGTTGGATCTGGCGGATATGCAATCCCGGATCATGAGTTATCACAATAAATACGGCGGCTGGCCGCGCACCTGGAGCCCGTATAATTTTACCGACCTGGGTCTCAACCCGGCTGATTATGCCCAGCCGATAAACGGTCTGTACATAAGCCCGCACGGCGCCGAAGTCGGTATTGCCAACCGGGCGGGGGATAATTTGCAGGTTTATGTCAAAGACTTGAACGGAAATACACTCCACCTGATTGACACTTGGGCCATCTGGTGCGAGACCACCACTTCAGTCTGCTATTACCATACCGTTGCCCCGGGGAATGAAGTGGATATCAGCACCATTTATGTCACCGGGCAGTAGCTCAAGCGAGGCTGCATGCGTATCGACGATTTGAACTGGATGGATGTGGAGGCCTACCTTGCGCAGGATGACCGGCTGATGCTGGTGGTGGGGGCCTGTGAACAACACGGCTACCTGTCCCTGCTCTCGGATGTAAAGATCCCGCTGGCGCTGGCGGATGCCGCCTCGCAACAGACCGGCGTGTTGGTGGCGCCGCCGGTGAACTTCGGCTCCAGCCCCTACTTCCTCACCTATCCCGGCACGCTCAGCCTGCGCCTGTCCACGTTGATGGATGTGGTCGAGGACCTGGTCCGTTCGGCTTATGGGCAGGGTTTCAAACGCATCCTGGTGCTGAATGGTCATGGCGGCAACAGCGGCTTGAAAGCGCGTCTCACCGAGCTTGCCAATGGGCTGCCGGGGCTGAAAATGCAATGGTATGCCTGGTGGATGGCGCATAGCGTGGAGCAGGTTGCCCGGCGTCATGAACTCAAACCCAGCCATGCCAACTGGCTGGAGGCCTTCCCGTTCACCATCGTGGCAGACCTTCCGGAGGGCGAAAAGACCCCCCCGCAGGTGCCTTCGGATATCATGGACGCCTCGACCACCCGCGCAGTCTATGGGGATGGCTCATTCGGCGGGCCATACCGCGCCCCGCAGCAGGTCATGCAGGAGCTATTCGAGGCTTGCTTGCAGGATGTACTTCAATTGCTGAAATTTGAATGAGTGGGGGCGAAGCGTACCCAGATAAAGAAAAACCATCCCAGGAAGGACAACCCGGCCTCAAAGCAAGGCGGGGTTTCTTAAAATCGAGTCCTTTTCATTCACCTTTCCTTTCGTCCCTTGCTCGGTGAGGTTAATTGGTAGCCTGCATGCATTACGAATACCTTAACATTTAGTTGCGCTAATCATGTAATGATAATTATGAAATTTCCGAATGAAATCAAATGTGCTTAGCGCTTTGTAAAGTTGATAGCTTGTCTTGCTGATACAAGGGTATGCAATGTGAGGGTAGACCTTAATATCTTCAAACCCCAATTTTTTAAGTATAGCCACTACACCCCATACATTTGTAGGGGATTCGTAGTCTGCAGGTCTATGCGATGATTTTCTGATACGGTGATAGATCGATCTTAAGCGCCTGTACACAGGAATGGGGAGAAAAATGGATTTTGCCATCTGGAATATTCCCCAGGCGTTTGGATCCTCCAGGAATAAAATGCCGCCATTTTTCAACAGGTCGCGGAAAGAGACTAATATTGCCGTTAATTTTTCACTTTCATGATGTAAGACATCTATAGAAATCACATAATCCAATTTACCTTTTTTGAAAGGTAAATTGGTAATATCACCGGCAACACATGATTTTGCCTTAAACTTATCTTGCAACTCGAATAGCATTTTATAAACCATGTCAAAATTTATAAACGTATTACCCATATTTTGAATTTTGCTGAAATTGTTGTCGTATCCGCATCCGATATTTATGAATGCTTTGGATGGTGGTTGTATATTTCTTTCGACCATTGACCAAAATTCTTGTTTGGAGAATTCCCATTGTGCCGCGCTGAATTTTTCTTTAGGGGTGAGCCTGTCAGATTTCATCATCGCTGCAAGATTTTCTTCTTCGTAAAGATGTACAGGGTCCATTCCGCTTGGGTACAAAAGTGGAATGCCACGCATTACTTCGAACTTGCTCGAGCATTGATTACAATATAAGGAAGTAGAGTCTTCAATTAAATCTCCCCCACACTGAGGACATGCTACAAATTGAAATAAATTTGGATTTGTAAGGCAACTCATTTTGTTCCTTCCAGCCATATAGAAGCGAAGTGTCCGACTGGAGCCGCGGATGGGCGCGCTCTTTTTCGGTCTTCAGTAGTGCTTATGGTTTTTTTAGCAGGTTTGTGTCAAAGAAAGAAAGCATGCGTTGAGCATATTCTTCAGGGTGGGTGGAAATTCCACCTGCGTGTGTGGTATCAGGCAACTCCCATAACTGTGCTGCCGGGCCGGCAAGTTGATAAAGCTGCCGATTGATGAGTTGCTCATCGTCCTGGCCTGTTGAAATGAATAGAATCGGGCGCGGTGCGATCTCTGTCACCAGTTGTTTCATGGGTGTCCCTGGAACGCCGCTCATGAGTTCAATAAAACGATCTGTCATCCAAATATTCGGGATCATAAATCCCATCGGCAGATCTTTTAGGGACAGGGGGAAGTAATCTTCCAACTTGACCGCATCGCTGCCATCAGAGATTACGGCCTGGATGGCCTGTTCCTGTGCTGCCCCCTGGATGATGACCATCGCGCCCAAAGATACCCCCATCCCGCCGATGCGTTCAGGGTCAACTTCTGGTCGGTTCTGCAAGTAGTCTATTGCTGCAATGATGTCCAAATTGTCGTTTGTGAAAGGGAAGTAGTCGCCACTACTTTCTCCGTGTGCGCGCAGGTCAATTAATAATACTCCATAGCCATGCTGTGCGAGAATTTCCGCATAAGGAAGCATGTGCGTTCTATTTCCATTTGATTCATGGATGGCAATAATGGCGGCGCCATTGTGGGAAGGAATGTACCAACCCGCCAGGTGGATGCCATCACTGGTTTTTAGGGTGATCGTTTCGTAACTCAGGCCGAGATCAGATGGCGTGGTTGTCACAGGGTTACGAGTAGGATGTGTGATCAGGTAGGCGCGATAGAGTGGGATCAAGACATAGAAGATCAGCAATAATTCGCTCAGCACCAACACCAGCATTCGATGAGAGGATCGCTTTTTGGATTTGATGATTTTGCATAAAACAACGTCGGTCGCCCAACCGATGATCGCGCCCACCAATAGTCCGCCAAACAGCCAGAGCAGGAAATACCCAGAACTGCCCATTGCGGCCCCGATGATTCCGCATATCAGGGTATTCATAAAAACAAGATTACGGATGAGCGGATGTTGCTTTTTGGTTTCCAAAACTATCCACCTGTTCCTCTTGTCAGTAGTTCACATCGGATGTGCGCCCGACCGAATGGCTTGACGGAGCACTTGCTACTCGTATGGACAGCGGCGGCAGCGGAACGGGCGTCTAGCTGCCATTTACATAATGTCCTAGTGGGGCGGCTGGTAGGGCATCCCCTTGGGACATGAGTCGCCGGGACTTTTTTCAGATATAACTATAAGTGTAATCTCGATCTTATTTCTTCCACCTTTTACTCTCGCTAATTATGGGCTCCATAATGTTTGGCCTGATTGCTGTATTACCTCCCAACTGCAAGCGTTAGCGGCAAGGGAGGTTACGTTGAGATCCGATGGAATTATCGCGCTGATACCTCTGGAATACGCCATTTCTTGGAAGGGCGAATCCCTGTCCGGAGCAGCCGGTGTGGGACATCGTTTTCTACTTTTTTGCTAAGTCCTCATAAGCCACTCGAGCTTCATCCAATAATTCCAGGAGGGGTCCCGAAAGTGGGTTTCCAAGGGTTGCAATGATCGATTCCAGTGCCTTTTTATGCGCGATTATCAACGCTTGCTCTGATGAAACTGGAACATCCGGAGTGACACCTGAACCTTCCCAATCCCGTTTTGTAATTGGATGTGTTAGGCAGCCAATTGGAATAAAGGCTTCAAAGTGTTGATCTAATCGATAGGAAGCACCAGGATGCGCACCTCCGTCTGTTTGCTCACCAATGATTATTCCTCGTTTACGGGCTTGCATGTCATATGCGAATCCCTCACCAGCTGAGAATGTTTCCTTGCTAACCAGGATGAAAAGCGGCTTATTTTCAAGCCTTTGCCCGGGAACATACGGCAGCGTCCAATATTGTTGTGTCACATCATCATCTCGCCAGTATATGCTACCCAGAAGTTCGGGTTCTTCACCAAGTAAATAACTGCTCACCAGAGAAACCATTCCCGGATATCCCCCCGAACATCTTCTCAGATCGATGATTACCGCATCCATATTAGCCAGAAAATTCATTGCAGCAACTGCAATATCTCCACCCCATGATGAACGATGAAAGAGGCGAATATCCACATATCCTACATTTCCCGCCATTCTTTCGACTTTATGAAAACCATAATTGTTGAGCTTGGCTTGGAGTTGCTGCTCTTCTCTCCATTCTTTGCTCAACCGCAGTGCCTCTTCTCCATCTGGCAAAGGTTCTGAATGCCACTTGACCCATAGATGTTCATCCTGACACATTTCTTGCATGTGAGTGGTAAGTGCGTAAGCAAAAAACTCTCCTTCGTCTATATCATCATAATCCCCATCCTCCAGGTGTTTTTTGAGACATACGCAGATTTTTTCTGCCACATCCCGGAAAATGTAATAAGCCCTCAATTTCTCAGAGAGACATCGAATCACTTCAACCTTAATAGCTGTTTCTATCATTCGTTCTCCATTTCACGCAAGTTCGGTATGCAACCCATCGGTTTGCGTTAGCTGCCGCTGATTATAGCGGGTGACCACGACGCTTGCAGGGATTTGGCGCACGCCCACCCATGCCGAAAGCGAATGGGAAAGCGGGCGGGTGTGGATAATGCTTGAGAGCAGAAAAAACTTGAAGGTAGGAAAATGCCAGAAAATTCCGCGGAATCCCACACGTCCACTGCACGCTTTGTTGAGCCCATGATCTTTAGAAGTGAAGCATGTTCTGTGATTGTGCAAATGTGCCGAATTGCGTGAGTAACAAACCATGTTTCATTACTTCTCAGATTTTATCTTCTCTGCAGACAATATATCTTTTGTCCCCTCTATATAGTAAATCGCGTAAGTATCACCTTGCATTATGATGTCGGCCAATTTGGAAGCCACATCGAAAGTAACTCCGCCAATATGCAATTCATAATCGGTTTCGTATCGCTTGGCTGCGGTATTGTAATTATCATCCTTTATGATATTTACCTTGTCTTCTACGTATTTCAGGTCAAAATCTGCCTTTTTCGGGCTGCCCATGTGGATTACTTTAATCCCGACAAAGCTCCATGCCGGGATCCAGACGATACTCCAGATAATGAGGAATGTCACCTGGGTCTTTACGAAAAACATTATTATGCTTGGCAAAACAGCGATACCCAATAGCACGATCCCTGCGACGAGGAATAACTTTCTTGTGAATTGAGCATCGCCCTCCAACCGCTTTCTTTGTTTGCCTGTGAGCATCCCTGAACGGTTGGCATACAGATCGGCTTCATCGAATTTGAAATAATCTTGAAGTTCCTTGTCGATCATTATGAACCTCCTGTGGGTTGGTAGTGGGATTCAACGGTCCGACTGGAGCCGGTGTTAGCCCGCTCAAATCTTGCAAGAAGCAGCGATGTAGGATTGCATCGCTTCTAGGCACTTGCTCTTTTCTTCAGATGACTTATAGGCCCGATTGGGGATAGTAAACAAGTTGAGATTTTTGCCGACAATGATGATATGTGTATCAGTTGCAAAGACTCTTGCATATCTATCCCACGTCAATTCACCGTGTGATTTTCCAATAGTCGTTGATATACCTGTTGCACCGATGATCATTTGGCGTTGGCTCTTCTTGGTGGTTATTCCGATGAGAATTGAGAGAATAGCTGGATAAATGACAGCGATGATGATGCCAATGAGCACTGATGTCATGATGCTGCGAAAAAGGGTAAGAGTTAAGATACCAAAGGCCAAAGCGGTAATAATCCCCATACCTATGATGCGGATTCGATAACTAGGAAACATGTACCAACTTTGCCAATATCCTGTCCGAACATCAATAGGTTGGGCTGTGTACCTGATTTCAAACATGTATCATCCAAAGGGTCATTTCAGAGAAGCGGGCTAACGGCTGGCGTTAGCGGGCGGCGGGCGAGAGCCAACTTCGGCGAACAGAGAAAACTCGAAGCGTGAAAAAGGCTTGAAAACGGCGCAGAATCCCCGCCGTCCGCTGCACGCTTTGTTGGGCGGCATTTGCCCAGACTGCTCTTGGCGCATACCCGGCAACCTACGGAACCGTCCCCGACTTGGGTCGGTCAGTCGATTTCTCGAGTTGAATCTCCCACAACCGCATCTGAAGTTCTACCTCCTCAGCGGTCCAATGGTGCTTGACGTTTGCGGCATGTCGTCTGACATCGACCCATGTACGATTGATGACATTTGGCCACTTCTCGGGGTCGTCGGAGTGCGGTTCACCCATGTGCCAGTACTTACGCTCTTCGAAGTAGAGATACTTGCTGCGGGAGTCGCGGAAGCGTTCGATGGTGCCATAGCGCTCGATGAGGTTAATCAGCCTTGCATGATCTTCCGGGGTGCACAATGTCTTGGTCGTGTATTCGTGAGGATAAGTGC
>CAIKOL010000356.1 GCA_903829085.1 uncultured Anaerolineales bacterium
AATGGTATCAAAAATAGAACTATTTTTCATTTTCTAGATAAATCTTTGGAGAGAAGAGCCACTTTACACAGTATAGAAGGTTTCCTCTTGTTTTGTCCGAACTTATGTCCGAATATCAGCTTTTCAAGGAATATTTGTATTCTTCTCAATAAAAGGGTGGAGGATTAGGGGGTGTACGTGCGGCTTCACCGCCCACACACACCCCGCCCCCAGTTTATTAAGAAGTTACGAATGTTTGCACCATTAAGTATAGAAATACTGCCCAAAGGCAGCGACTGGGTATCCACATAATGGGCAGTCATTCGATGAATTTAGTAATTCGGTACCGTCCCTTATGAAATGCCTGTTACTAAAATCAGGGAATCATCCTTTGATAAGGCTGACCTGGGCTGAAAACCCGATCCCAGATTCTCTGGCATTTATCTGTCCTCATAGAGACTAAAGGCGTAAATAGCTCGATTTTCAGCTCATATTCAGGACTAAAAGACATAATTAAACATGAATATTGATAATATTAAAGTTATATGTAAATATATTCAATATTCACCTCTTGACTTTTAATATATTTTGCATATAATGTTAATTAGCTTACTATGGTTCTTTTGTTTTTCAAAAAGAGGCTGAAATGAATTCTTACTACAATGCTTATCAAGCTTACGAACAGCGCGCCATCCGGGGTGAGTTTGATCATACCCCGGGGAAAACCAGGAAACAGTCTGCAACGCGTGAGCCCCTGCTGGCGCGAGTTGGCGACCTGCTTATCCACACCGGCCTGAAACTCAAGCGTCGCTATGCGACTGGCAAATCCATGGCCTGGTCGCCGATGACCGGGAGCAAGCAATGAAAACAGCTCTGAGCAAATGCCCGGTCTGTGATGGTGAGCTGACTGTCACCCGATTGCATTGCGAAACCTGCGACACTGCCATTGAGGGTCGCTTTGCCAATGGTGCTTTTGCTGGTCTGACCCCGGAGCAATTGGATTTCATTGAGACCTTCATCCGCTGCGAAGGGAAGATCACCCGCATGGAAGACGAAATGGCGCTGTCCTACCCCACCATCCGCAACCGGCTCCTGGAGGTCATCCGCGCCCTGGGTTACGAACCGGGCAAGGAAGAAACCAGTGAAATTTCTGATGAGAAACGTCGCAGCATCCTGGAAGAACTTGATTCCGGCAAAATTTCCGCCGAAGAGGCCATGCGCGTCCTGAACGGAGAGGAGTGAACCATGAAAATGCAAACGCTGTCCATCAGCTCCACCCCCAGTATACTGGTACGTGCGCTCTCCGGTGATCTTCGCATCGCCGGCTGGGAGCGAAATGAATTGATGGCAAAGACCGACGGTGACCGGCTGGAACTGGTACCCGACTCTGACCCTTTGATCGTTTCCTGCGATGAGGATCTAATCCTGTATGTACCACGCGGCGCAAACGTGATTGTGGAAAAGGTCGCGGGTGATGCCATCCTGCAAGCCCTCAACGGCCCTGTTAGTCTCGGTCCGATATCCGGCGACCTGACCATGAACGATCTTGGACCTGCCACCCTGGGAAACATTGCCGGGGATGCCTCACTGCGAAATATCGGCGCGTTGAATGCCGGCACCATCTCCGGTGATTTGACCTTGCGCGGAGGGCACGGTATCTGCGCAGTGGACAAAGTCGGCGGAGACGGATCGATCCGCGACGTGGACGGTATGGTCACCATCGAGAACGTCGGTTCGGACCTGTACGTGCGCAATGTGCACGGAGCAGTGACCGTCAAAGCCGGGGCAGATGTGGCCTTCTATGTCTCTCCGCTGGCCGGCCAGATTTACGACATATCCGCCGGAGACGATCTGATCGTGCGTCTCGCTCCTGAAGCCAATGTCAAACTCCACCTGAACGCAGCTTCGGCTGATTCGATCCAGGTGGATTTCCCCGGCGTCAAGGTACCCGAGGATTGCACTTCCTGCGAGGTCATTCTGGGTGAAGCGTCACAGGGCATGGCTGAGATGCTTCTCACCGCCAGTGGTGACCTGCTGGTCACCAGCCAGGCTGACCCCTGGGAATCTGCCGCCGATTTTGATCGCGGCGACTGGCGTATTCCTCCCATGCCTCCCCTGCCCCCCATCCCACCTCTGCCCCCGGATTTTTCAGAACGCATCAACCGGCGCGTCCAGGCCTCCATGGAACGGGCCCAAATTCACATCGAAGCAGCCGGTAGGAAAGCGGAAACAGTGGGGAGAAAAGCCGAAGCCGCCATGCGCCGGGCCGAGATGAAAGCGCACGCAGCTGAAGTGCGTGGTCGGCGAGGTGCCCAATTCAACGTAAATGTCGGGCGCTGGAACTGGGATCTGATGCCAAACGGACCTGTTGAAACCGGGGAAGCTGTCACGGATGACGAACGTCTGATCATCCTGCGCATGTTACAGGAAAAGAAAATCAGTCTCGCAGAAGCCGAAAAGTTGCTGGCGGCTCTCGAAGGAAAATGACATTTTCGCTCCTCTCCCCGCGCCCCTCTTCCCGAGGGAGGGGCCGGGGATTGGAGAAATCAATTTCCTCGTTCTCGTACCCCTCTTCCGCCCCCTGCGTGGGTGCACCGCTAAGGAAGGGACCGGGAACCGAAGAAAACAGGAGTGAACGATGACTGACCAGGAACGTGAACAGGTTCTGAAAATGATCGAGAACGGTACGATCTCGCCAGAAGATGGTCTGAAACTAATGCAAACCCTTGACCTGAGTTCGGCCGAGGATGAAGCCACGACTGGCATTCCGGAAGCTGATGCGGGATCCAGACCGGAAGCAGGAGCAAAAAAAGACGAGACCAAGGCTCAGGATGGACAATCCAGATTCGAAACAGACGCACGCATCGCGCGGGTCAAATCAACCGCCCGCCGTCTCTGGCAGATCCCCTTGTGGATCGGCGTTGCCATCACCATCCTGAGCGCCTGGGGAATGTACAAGTTGGTACAGGCAGCCCACCTTAATTTCTGGTTCTATTGCCTGAGCGCCCCGCTCCTGCTGGGCGTGCTGGTGATCGTGGCAGCCATCGGGAGCCGTAAGGCACGCTGGATCTTTGTGGACGTGCACCAGAAACCCGGAGAGACACCCGGTCGAATCTTCTTGGGGCTTCCCCTGCCTTTGAAATTCCTGGCTTCCTTCATGCGGGTACTGACCCAATGGTTCCCCGGCCTTGCAAAAGAAATAGATAAGGATAAAGATGGGCCAGGCACGGATGGATTGATCAAGATATTGGAACTGGTGGACACCGGTTTTACTGGTGAGGAACCACTGGTTGTCAACGTGGATGAGGGCGAAGACGGCGAACGCGTGCAAGTCTACATTGGGTAAAGAATCGTAGGATAGTCAGCCATTTGACTATTATATTGAAAGGAGCATTCCATGGCTACCACTGAAGAACGCATGAAAATTTTGAAGATGATTGAGGAAGGCAAGGTAAGCGCAGAAGAAGGCGCCAAGTTACTGTCCGCCCTGGCCAGCGGCAGCCGTCCGGCGGGCGGACTGTCTGCCAGCGGCGCAAAATGGCTGCGGGTACGCGTCACAGAGGTCAACTCCGGGCGCTCAAAAGCCACAGTACAGATCCCCATCAGCCTGATGGAAGCCGGGATGAAGATTGGCGCCCATTTCGCTCCCGAAATTGACGGGGTGAACATGGATCAGTTGATGGAAGCCCTGCGCACAGGCGTGACCGGCAAGATTATTGATGTGACCGATGACGAAGACGGCGAACACGTCGAAATATTCGTTGAATAATAGCAGATGGATAGCCTGCCATTAGGCAGCCGGACGCCTGAAGTGGTTTAATCAATCTGGAAATTAAACCCATCGGAAACGGAGTTAGCCATGTCTGAAAGCATAGAAAGAACATTCAATGTTTCTTTGCCGGCGCACCTGTCGGTAAACAATTTACGCGGCTCGGTGGAGATTCATCCGGGCGAGGAAGGTATCATCCAGGTGACCGCCATCAAGCGGCCCCATACTGGGGATGAAAAACGAACCGAGATCGAGATCTCCCAGGAAGCGGATGGGACGGTCAAGACAATCACCCGCTTCCCCGACGGAGGTTGGAACTGGTTGTTTGGTTCCATGCCCTGCGAAGTGGATTACGTGATCAAAGCCCCGCATCAGTGTTCCCTCAAACTGAATGGCGTGAGTAACACGGTGCTTGCCGAAGGCTTCGAAGGCGCAGCCAGTGTGAATTCAGTCAGCGGTGAAATCACGCTCCGTGATCTGCAGGGTTCCGTACGGATAAAAACTGTCAGCGGAGATGCCGAAGGGGAACGCATCACCGGCTCACTTGACCTGGAAACGGTATCAGGGAATGGGATATTGAAAGCCTCCACCCTGAGTTCCATCAACGCCAACTCGGTCAGTGGTGACATGCACATCCATACATCACTGGCAGAAGGCCCCTACCAATTTAAATCAGTTTCCGGTCAGGTGAACCTGATCGTGCCGCCTGATACTCATTGCACGGCTGAATTGCACAGCGTGAGTGGGGACCTGGTTTCGGCTTTTCCAATTACCGGGGCTTCCCACCGCCACGGGAACCAGACTGTGAACGTTCAGGGCGGTGGCGTGCGCATCTCCCTGCACAGCGTGTCAGGCAACCTGTCTCTGGATTGCGACGGAGAAATTCCCCCCACGCCAGAACCAGTGGTAATAGCATCCAGTGAAGACCGCCGGGCAGTGCTCGAACGCCTTGAACGCGGCGAGTTGACCGTTGCCGAAGCCCTGGGCCAACTGCATCACTAAGGTCCGGCAATTTCCCAAAATCCAGGAAGCGCGAGTTGGTCCCGGATGGGTAGCAAATGCAGGCTGAGAACCATTACCACTGGAAACGACTGCGAACCTAGATAATAAAATTTCCGTACAATGGTTCACTGACATAATCACCGGGATTGGGTGATGACAATTCCTCCAATCTCGGTTATTTTATGCAAAGTCGCTCCTACCTCAGGAGACATTTACCATAAAACAGGAATAATAAATGGATACCTTACCAGACCCAGCCCCTAAACGCCCTGCCGGCATGACCGGTTTTACCATTGTTTTCGTGGGGCAACTCATTTCTGTCATTGCCACGCAGATGACCAGTTTTGCCATGACACTGTGGATCTACAAACAGACCGGCAGTGCCACGGCATTGGGATTGGCGCAGGTCTTTTATATCATTCCGTTCCTGATCATCTCCCCCTTCGCGGGTGTTATGGTGGACCGCTATAACCGAAAACTGATGATGATGGTCAGCGATATCGGCGCAGGCCTGGCAACCGGCATCCTTCTGGTGGTTCAAGCGTTGGGGATCCTGCAACTCTGGCACCTGTATGCGATCATGGTGATCATTGGCCTGGTCAGTGCATTCCAATGGCCGGCTTATTCAGCTGCCATCACCACCATGGTCTCAAAGCAGCAGCTCGGTCGCGCCAACGGGATGATGTCGCTCATCGACGCCGGCCCGGGTGTGCTTGCCCCACTCCTGGCCGGGGCACTGATCGGATTTATCAAGCTGACCGGTATCCTGTTGATCGATGTGGTGACTTACGGCATTGCCATCCTGTCGTTGGCGATCGTCTTCATTCCACAGCCAGTACGCTCGGAAGAAGGCGAAAAAGCGAAAAGTAATATCTGGAAAGAATCCATGTTCGGTTTCAAATACATTTTTGCCCGTCGCAGTCTGTTGGGATTGCAATGCGTTTTCCTGGTCGGCAACCTTTTCTCCGGCATCGCCGGAACGCTCTTTGCACCGGTCATTCTGGCCCGCACTGGCAACAACAGCGTGGTGATGGGCACGGTCCAATCCACGGCGGCCATTGCCGCGGTGGCGGGCGGGTTGATCATGAGCGCCTGGGGTGGTTTCAAACACCGCATCAACGGGGTGGTCTGGGGCTGGTTTTTCTCTTCCCTGTTCGGTTTGATGCTGTTTGGTTTCGGGCGTGGTCTGGCTGTCTGGATCCCAGCCGCCATGCTCATGACCGTCTTCGGCGCCCTGATTAACGGTTCCAACCAGGCCATCTGGCAGTCCAAAGTTGAACCCGACCTGCAGGGGCGCGTCTTTGCCTCCCGCCGGTTGATTTCCTGGATCACCCAGCCGATCACCCCTATCATCGCTGGCACGCTGGCTGACTACGTGCTGGAACCGGCCATGAAAACCCAGACCTCGTTCTCCAATATTTTTGGCCCCCTCTTCGGTGTTGGTCCGGGAGCCGGGATGGGCCTGCTGATCAGCCTGTGTGGGATCGGTTGCGTGCTGACCGCCTTGATTGCTTACGCCTTGCCGGTCATCCGCAACGTGGAGGATTCCGTTCCCGACCATGACCAGGTCAAAAAGGTTGAAGTCGTTCCTGCCAATTGACCATGTTTGATCGTCGACAAAACAGGATAAAATAATCAAAACAGAGCATGCTGAACTAAAGAATTTTCATGAACCATCCAATGCAGGTAGCTCGAGGGAGTCGAAACTCAGCGGGCGGAATATTTCCCGTTTCAGTGGAATTACCAATCATGGTTGCTGCCCTGGGCTGATCATTGGTAAGAGATATCAGGAAGCGAGTGTGATTTCTCGTTCCATTCTTCCAAAATAGGAGCTAGATATGCGAGACCGAATTCAGGAAGCTATCAAACACAGTAAAGCCGATTACACCGAGATCCGCATCGAAGAAAAGGAAACCACGCGGGTTGTTTTTCGCGGCAAGGAGTTGGAGGTGGCCAACGCGAATATAGATAAAGGTGGCATCGTCCGCTGCTTGATCAAGAATAAGGGCTGGGGGGTGGCCACTTTCAACAACCTGGAGGATCTGCTTAACAAGACTGACCAGGCTTACCAGTGCGCCCAGGTAGGGTCCGTTCCAGAACCGATCGAACTGGCTTCGGTCGAACCGGTCGAAAAGATCACCCGGGTTGAGATGAAACGCGACTTTCGCGACATTTCACTTTCTGAAAAGAAAGCCTTGGCCGAGCGCTACAACCAGGTGGTGCTGGGACACAGCGACAAAATCATCGACACCCAGGCGGCTTACATCGACACTTTCACCCACCTCACCCTCGCCAACTCCGAAGGGACATACATCGAGCAGGAAAAACCTTCCGTGATTGTTGCCACCACAGCCATCGCCCGCGATGGCGATAATGTCCAGCAGGCACACAATTCACTGGCCACCACCCAGGGCTATGAGTATGTCCTTGACCAGGATGAAATGGCGCGCAAGGCCGCCCAACATGCCGTCGAACTTCTCAGCGCCAAGCCGGTCAAGGCCGGGCAATACACCGTGATCGCCGACCAGATGCTGGCGGGTGTCTTCATCCACGAGGCCTTCGGTCACCTCTCCGAAGCCGATTTTGTGTATGAGAACCCAAAGGCTCGTGAAATGATGACCATTGGGCGCCGGTTTGGGAAAGGCATCCTGAATGTATTCGATGATGGCTCGGTTCTGAACCAGCGCGGCACCACCCTTTACGACGATGAAGGCACCCCCGCCCGGCGCAACTGGCTCATCCGGGATGGCGAGTTGGTCGGAAGGCTGCACTCACGCCAGACGGCTGCAAAAATGGGAGAGAAAGCCTCCGGCAACGCGCGCGCCATCAACTACCGTTTTGCGCCCATCGTGCGCATGACCAACACCGCCATCGAAAATGGCAGCACCTCGTTCGATGATATGATCAAGGATATAGAACTCGGTATTTATGCCTGCGACGCTTACGGCGGCGAGACCCAGCTTGAGAACTTCTCATTCAGCTCTGGGTATGCCTACATGATCCGCAATGGCAAGCTCGCTGAAATGGTCAAGGATGTGATCCTGGCTGGCAATCTCTTCACCACGCTCGAAAATATTGACACCATCGGCAACGATTTCAAATGGCTGAACACCAGCGGCGGCTGCGGCAAGGGCAACCAGTTCCCCCTGCCAGTTGGCATGGGCGCCCCCCACATCCGCATCCAGAACGTCATCATTGGCGGCGAGTAAACCGGAGGACAACATGGATATATTGACCCAACTAAAAAAACAGGCCGAACAGGTTGAGATCTTCGCTCTGCAGAACGAAAAGACCACCGTCGAATATGAAGCCAACCAGCTCAAGAACTGCACCGTTGCCGAGACCAAAGGCACAGCAGTGCGTGTGATCCGCAAGGGACAACTCGGCTTTGCCGCTTCCACCGATGATACCGCCATGGAAAAACTGGCTGCCAACGCCCTGGAGTCTGCCACCTACGGAGATAAAGCCCTGTTCTCTTTCCCGGAGTCTCAACCTGCTCCCATAGTGCACACCTTTGACAGGTCGATTGCCGAATTACCCATCGCACGCCTGGTGGAAATGGGTCAGGAAATGCTCGACCTGGTCCTGCCGGTGGAACCAAACGCCCGCTGCAATATCAGCCTGGAACGGAGCCTTGTTTCAGCCAGCATCCGCAACCAGAAAGGGTTGGATGTATCATTCAAGACCTCTCCGCTCTCACTCGGCCTCGAGATCGACCGCATTGAAGGCGATGATATGCTCATCATGTACGACCAGTTGGGCACCACCGTCTGGGAGGGAGACTATCTGGCTTTTGCTCGCCGCCTGGTGGAAAAACTCAAGAAAGCCCTTATCCTCACCAGCATCAAGCCCGGCAGGATGCCGGTCTTGTTTGCCCCGGCGGGTACGCTGGCGCTGGTTCTTCCGCTCAGCCAGGGGATAAATGGCAAGCAAGTCTTCAAAGGTACCTCCCCGATGGCTGGAAAGATCGGAGAAAAACTCTTCGATGAGAAGATCACCATCCTTGATGACGGCACTATTGATGGCAAATTTTCCAGCGCCTCCTATGATGATGAGGGCGTGCCGCACCGCTGCAATACGTTGATCGAAAAAGGCGTGCTCAAGAGTTTTATCTATGACTTGAAAACAGCCGCCCAATCGGGGGTCGCATCCACCGGCAACGCCTCACGCGGCTTGTTCAACCCGCCCGAACCATCGGGCACCAACCTGGTGATCCAACCCGGGCAGACGCCCCTCAAGGATATCCTGGCTGGGATGCACGAGGGCATTATCGTCGAAAACCTGCTCGGCATTGGGCAGGGCAATACCATTTCCGGCGCCTTTTCCAATCCCCTGGCGCTGGCTTTCAAGGTGGAAAAGGGTGAGATTGTCGGGCGTGTCAAGGATTTGTCGATTGCCGGCAACATCTATAACCTGCTCAAGGATGTCGCCGCAGTCAGCCAGGAAGCAGAGTGGGTCTACAACGCAATTTACACCCCGTATATTCTGATCTCAGAAATGAACGTGGCGGGAAAGAATTAGGTTTCTTCAAACCAAATACGGGCTGTCCCAAAATTGAGGCGGGATTCCATCTCGCCGCCGCGACTGGGATGGAAGAGAGTCGGAGACCGCCCAATATGGCGGTCTCCGTTCATGTTTGATGATCTTATGGATAACCCCATTGCTTGGCCAACTCCAAATTCGAGAATGGTACCTGGATGAGCAAGTCAATAGCCGCATGATAACCAATTATTAGGCAGTTGATAAGCTGAAAAACAATGCCAATGGCATAATTCTGAAGTACTAACCGACAGAGGGAACATTCCCTACGTTTATAGCAAAATAATCCGTATCTTATCAATAAGTGGAGGAGGAGGGGAGGTGTGCGTGTGGCAACGCCGCATGCACACCTCCCGCCCCCAGTATATTGAGAAGTTACAATAATTCTTTGAATGGGAAGGAGATTCAGATATGGAACATAAACTTCGTTTTGTTGTTGGCGCTATTCAAGATGCCCCCTGGCAGGAAATGATCGCTCGCTGGCAGCGCGTCGAATCCTTGGGACTCGATGGTCTGATGCTGGCTGACCATTTTGTTGATTTCGCCCAGCCCACGGCACCCTGGTTCGAAGCCTGGACCCTTTTGGCTGCCCTGGCAACACAGACCACCACTATCCGTATCGGATTATTGACCACCATCCCATGGCGCAATCCGGCTTTCCTGGCCCGCCAGGCCATGACCGTGGACCACATTTCCAATGGACGCCTGGATCTGGGGCTCGGTGCAGGCGCACCCGGCAGCATTGATATTTCCTATGCCATGACCGGGATTCCAGACTGGCCCGCCAAGGAGCGCGTGGACCGCTTCCGGGAAGTTGTCGAGATCGTGGATCAACTCCTGCGCACCCCCGAATCCAGCTACAACGGGGTATATTACCAACTCAAGGGGACGATCATGAATCCACTACCTGTCCAGAAACCGCGCCCACCCCTGATGATCGGTGCCAATGGACCACGCATGCTCAAGATTGTCGCCCGGTACGCCGATACCTGGAATACTTTCGGTGGTGTTGACATCAAATCGCCAGAGGAAATGATTACTCTCACCCGGGCCCGCAACGCGCAACTGGATGACAACTGCAGAGAGATCGGTCGCGATCCGACAACATTGCGGCGGTCGATTCTCATCTATACAGAAGAAGAATACATGAAGATGTATTCACAGCTGGGGGCTTTCGAGGAGATCATCAACCGCTATCGTGAGATCGGCATTACCGAATTTGCTTTCTTTTACCCCTTCGCGCCGATGATGATGCCTATGTTTGAGCAGATCTGCAATGAAGCTATCCCGCACTTGAGAGAGAGCTCATAGGCCTCTCTTAGAAGAAAAAGATTAAGGGATGAGGGACAAATCACAACTCATCCCTTATTTTCTTTATGCCTTTCGGTTCTTCAATAAAAGCGGCCCCACACGGTCAATGATCCACCCAAAGGATAACTCAGCCCACGGCACCACCTGCAGCCAGCCCGGCACGTAGATTACCCGCCGCGGGCGCAGCATCAGTTTCCAGATGCGCCAGGCTACATAATCAGCACTCACGCCCACGTTCTCGGTTGGTACGTGCCCGCCATTCTCCTGCGCCAGGGCTAC
>CAIKOL010000357.1 GCA_903829085.1 uncultured Anaerolineales bacterium
CACCTGCACCCCTGGCACCGCCCGCCACCCTGTCCAGACCCGACAGGGTCAGGAGGGCAGGTGTGCACCGAACGCACATCGTCCCGATGGTCTTTCGGGAGTGCGGTGCAAGTGTCGTGGAGAATCCCTTCGCGTTCTTCTCTTTCTTCGCGGTAAAAACGTTCAACGTTCGAACGTCTAACCCCCCCTTCAAACCGCTTCGATGGCCTGCAGCAGTTCGTCGATCTGCGCCGGGCGCTTGGCGCCCACGATCAACGACACCAGCCCGGGCTGCTCCAGCAGGGCTTGCAGGGCGTGCTGCAGCAGGCTGCGTCCCCTGGCTTGCGCTTCGCCCTGGAGCTGCTCCAACTGGTCGAAGGTGGCCTCGTTCAGCGCCAGGCTCCATTCCGGTTTCTCGGCCTGGCGGGAATCTTTGGGGATCTCCCGGCCGCGCCGGTATTTCCCGGTCAGCAGGCCGCCCTGCAGCACCTGGTAGGGGATGACCCCGATCTGCTCGCGCTGACAGACGGGCAGGAGTTCTTTTTCCGCTTCCCGCTTGAGCAGGCTGTAGGCCGGTTGCACTGCCACCGGACGCGGCCAGCCGTTCGTATCGCAGATGGTCAAAAGCCCGGTCAACTGGGCGGCGCTAAAATTCGAAACGCCCCAATAGCGGATTTTGCCGGCCCGGATCAGATCAGCGAAGGTCTTGACCGATTCCTCCAGGGGCACCAGCGGGTCCGGTTTATGCATGTAGTACAGGTCCACCTGCTCACATCCCAGCCGGGCCAGCGAACGGTCGATCTCGCGCAGGATATGACCCCGGCTGAGGCCCTGGTCGTCGTCCGCCGGGCCGATCTTCATCCCCACCTTGCTGGCCAGCACCACCTGGGAGCGTTTTCCCTTCAGCGCCTTGCCCAGGATCTCTTCGGCCACGCCGCCCGGGGAGCCGACGTAGCGCGTGTACCCCTGGTACATGTTGGCCGTGTCAATGAAGTTGAGGCCCCGCTCCAGGGCATGGTGGGTCAGGCGGATGGCCTCGGCCTCGCCCACCGGGGTGCCAAAGGTCATCGTCCCCAGGCACAGCCGGGACACGTTCAGGTCAGACTTGGGAATGGGCATCAGCTGCATAAGGTCTCAGCCTTTCAAGGAAGCGATGCCGGCCTTGACGGAATCCACCAGGTAATCCAGGGTTTCGTCGGGCATGCCGATCCACCACGGGAAGCTGAAGCTGTTATCCCACCAGCCTTCCAGGATGGGGCAATCCTGCTCCGCCGCGCCCAGTTTTTGGAACAGGGGATAGCGGTAGAGGGGATGGTACTGCACGATGGCGCGTACCCCGGCTTCACCGGTCAGGAAGTCCAGCAGGTCGTTGCGATTCTTGCCGAAGGCCGAGCCGTCGAAGTGCATCACGAACTGGTGGAAGATGTGCCGGTACCCGTCCGGGATCCTGGCAACCGTCAGTTCCGGGATTTCCGCCAGGGCGGCCCGCAGCCGGGCAGCCTGGGCGATGGTGACATCGTTCAACTCGTCCAGGACTTTGAGCAGCTGGCTGCCCAGGGCGCATTGGGCTTCACCAATGCTGAAGTTATTCGGCCAGAGCGAGTCGAGGTCCATATCCACGTTGGACATGGCTGGCACCCAGTAGCGTTCGCGCCCGGCCGGGAAGCCGCGTACCCCGTTGTGGCGCAGACCCGGCACCAGGGCGGCGTCCTCATCCGAGCGGACGGTCAGCACACCGCCTTCGCCCAGGGTGGTGATGTTCTTGGCGCCGTGGAAGCTGAAACAGCCATAATCGCCAAAGGTGCCCACCTTCTGCCCGTTGAGGCTGGCGCCGGGAGCCTGGGCGCAGTCTTCCACCACCCGCAGGTTGTGCCTGCGGGCGATCTCCATGATGGCCGGCATATCCACCGGCATGCCCAGCAGGTGTACCACCACGATGGTGGTGGTGCGGGCGGTGATCTTCTTCTCGATATCATGGGGGTCCGCCACCCAGGTGTCGGGAGTGATATCCGTCCAGACGATCCTGGCCCCGGTGGAGCCGAAGGGGATGGCGGTGGCACAGAAGGTATAAGCCGGGATGAGCACTTCGTCGCCGGGGGCCAGCCGGCACAGGGTGGCCGCCAGGCGCAGGGCATTGGTGCAGTTATCCACCGCAAAGGCGTGCCGGGCGCCGGTATAGGCCTTGAAATCGGTCTCGAACTGGCGCAGGTATTCGCCCTGGGTCTGGGCTTCGGCGTTGCGCATCACGTTGACGACTGCATTGATCTCCGCTTCGGAATAGACCCGCATGCGGGCTGGAAAATTCACTTTATACCCGGATACCGAGCCGCGCCCGGAGGCATCGCCTGTCTTGGTGGTTTGAGTTGGATTAGCCATTCACTTTCCTTTCTACGATTGGATGGATATTTTCTAACTTCTTAATAAACCGGGGGGCGGGGGCTGTGCGTGCGGCTGGCCGCACATACAACACCCCGCTTCTCCCCTACTTATTGATAAGATACGGCATATTGCTGGCTTCGTTACACAGGTCAACCGCCTTTTTGGCAGTTTCGATCATCCAGAGCGGCGCTTCGCCATCCTG
>CAIKOL010000358.1 GCA_903829085.1 uncultured Anaerolineales bacterium
AAAATGGCGCTCCGGGGCATGGCTGCGGGCACCAGCTTCTGGGCACCGGCGCCCTGGCGGCTGCGATCGCCGTCCGCTATTTTCTGGCAGAGAACAACCTGAACGGCACGGTGCTTTACTATGGCTGCCCGGGTGAGGAGGGGGGTTTCGGGAAAACATACATGGTTAGGGAGGGGGTTTTCAAGGACGTGGATTGTGCCCTTACCTGGCATCCGGCAGCTGGCAGCATGGTCCCGAACGACTCATCCCTGGCGAACTACAATATCTACTACCGCTTCAAGGGCAAAAGCGCCCACGCCGCTTTCGCTCCACACCTGGGGCGCAGCGCCTTGGATGCCCTGGAACTGATGAATGTGGGCGTGAACTATCTGCGCGAGCATGTGCCTGCGGATGCCAGGATGCACTACGCGGTGATCAATGCCGGCGGGAAATCGCCGAATGTCGTCCAGGCGGAGAGCGAGGAATACTTTTGCATGCGGTCGCCCAAGATATACCAGCTTAGAGAAATCTATGACCGGGTCTGTGACATTGCCCGGGGCGCGGCGCTGATGACCGGTACCACCGTTGAACATGAGATCGATTCGGCAGTGTCGGAAGCAATCCCCAATAAAACGTTAAACAAGCTGCTGCACAATAATTTCACCAGCCTGGGAATGCCGGATTATGATGACGAGGATCGACGGGTTGCCGAACAATTCCGAAGCATCTTTTCCGATGCGGCGAAGAAATTTGTCCCCCCGGGATTGGCTGGCAACCCAGAGATGCTCCAGGCGTTGGCAAGTAAACCCATTCTTGATATTCTCCTGCCTTACAGCGAGGTTGAGGGCATCACCATGGGCTCCACGGATGTGGCGGATGTCAGTTGGGTAGTCCCGACGGCGCAATGCTGGGTGACGTCTGCGGCGAATGGCACACAGCTTCACTCATGGGAAATGGTGGCGCAAGGGAAAACCTCCATCGCACACAAGGGCATGCTGCATGCCGGCAAGATCATTGCCGCGACGGCTGTTGACATCCTGCTGGATCCCGCCATTGTAGAAACCGCAAAGAGCGAACTGCAGGAGCGGCTCGGTGGACAGCCCTATATCTGTCCCATACCGGTTGATGTAAAGCCTTCCAAAACAGGAAAGGGTTCGGAATGATCCAAGGGGGAGAACTAATGGATAGAGCCGAACCTTTCTTTAAAAAGGCTTGCATTGATATATGAATCATTTGTATTGTTGCATTTTACGAGGCGATTGAAGCCGGTTTGACAAAAGCAGGAGCAGCCAAGCCTGCAATATTGGTCAAAATAAGGAGTGACCCATGAACACAATGATTTTCTTGCTTTGGATGCTTCCTGTCCTTTTCATGATCCACGAGTTCGAAGAGATCATCATGATCGAAGTATGGCATGACAGGTTTAAAGAAAAGATCAACCGGCTCTGGCCACAAAGGAAACCTTTTGGCCTGGATCATGTCGCCCCTTACCTGACACCAACCATCAACATTGGCATATTCATCCAATTCATCCCCCTCTTGCTGATCTGCTTTTTATGCGCGATCATCGATAACTATTATCTCTGGTATGGCTACATCATTGGGTTCATTGTGATGGGCACATCCCTCCATGTCAGGGATTTCATCCGCTTCAAGGGCTATACGCCCGGCATCGTCACCACCGTGTTGATATTCTTCCCCCTCATTTGGATCCTGTACCAGGCAAACACGATCTTGCACTATAACGCCCTGGAGATCATATTGTCCACGATCGGGGTTGGTGCCGTCATGAGTTTCTTTGGAGTCAGATTCCTGCATAAACTTTCCATTACCTGGGCAAAATTACTGTCCGGGTATGCAACACCACAGAGTGGGGAATAGCCCGCCAGGAATCGGGCTCGCTGATCGTAATGTGCCCATCATCATGCTCACTGCCCGCATGGGACATATAGAGCGTATGGAACAAGTGCCCCCGAGCGGACTCGAATATCATCCCCCCATGGGGACCGCTGTTTGGCGCTAAACAAAAAAATCCGCCTGATTGGCAGAAGTTTTTTGTGCCCCCAAGGGGGGGCTTTAGATACGGATATTACAAAGTTGAGAGGGGGGTTGCCGAACTTTGTTATTCTTTAGGTTGCCGCCTGCAGCGTCAGCCCTTGTGTGGCTCTAAAAGCTCTACCATACAGGCAACTGCCTGTTCATAGTTCATCTTTTGTCCCTCAGCCCAGGCCGCATCGTACGCGGCCTCATCCATCTGTACCTTAACAAGGCTGATATTCTTGTCGACCACGGCTTGCTCGATCGGTAAGGGGATCATTTGAATGGCTGTGCGCAAAGCCTGCGCCGCTCCGAACAGCCTGGCGGCGCTTTCCATCTCCCCCTGTGCTGCGCGGAGGGCTGCCGATTCCTCGAGCAGCCAGGCCATCCCTTTCCGATCCATCATCTCTCGTGCAATCCCCACGGCTTCTGTGTAGTAGGCGCGGGCTGAATCATGTTCGCCCCGAAGTCGGGCCAGTTCCCCCAGGCAGGTCAGGATCCAGGTGGTCCGCACCGTATCATTTGTCTGCCTGGCTTCGACCAGTGGCTCTCTTAGCAGATCGGCTGCCTGCTGATAATTGCCCATGAATCGAGCCACCCGCCCCTGGTCCGCTTGTATATAACACATCCTGTTTTTTTCGCCTGTTTCGCGCGCGATGGTCAAAGCCTCTCTGGTGAGTTTTAGCGCCTGGGAAGCTTCACCCTGCCCCAGCGCCACCACTCCCAGGAAACGGGTTATGGATGCCGTCATGCCCTTATCACCCACCTCACGCGCCAGAGACAGGCTTTCCAGAAAGTACGCTTGCGCCGCTGGCAGGTTACCCTGATCTTGGGTTAGAAAGCCCAGGTCTTTGAGTGCAAGGAACTTACCCCGCCTGTCCCCTGTTTCACGATGGAGTGCCAGGCTTTCTTCGTAGTAGTGGCGGGCGGTGGTGGCATCATACAATCCTTCCGCATACCTGTTTGCAAGGACATTTAGTGCGGTGGCGATCCCCCATTGATTCCCCAGCTCGCGGCAGATGCTGAGACTTTCTTCCAGGTATGATTTTGCCTCCAAAAAATCAACCGTTCGGGCACCTTTGGCCTTTAGCGTGATGGAAAGTGCCCGCCTGTCTCCCAATATGCGGCAGAGGGATAAACTTTCATCCACTAACCTGCCTGCTTCCACAAAGTTATCTTCGAACTCTGATGCCCACAAGAGCGCCCAGGCGCGTGCCAGGGTTTGGGACGGATGATCGGGGCTTCCCAAAGCCATCTCAAACGCCTCGTGTCCCTCTTGGTGATAACCCCTTATGAGCCAGAACCGCCAGAGAGCATCGGGTAGCCTCAATGCGGCTTCCGGCGGAGCCAATGGATCGGCTCCCACGCCATCCAGGGCCCACTCCAGGGCGGCGCGCAGGTTGTCGTGTTCTCTCTCCAGCCGGGCCAGCCATTCCATTTGTTCGGCGCGCAAAAGGTACGGTGCGGCCTCTTCTGCGAACTTGAGGTAATATGCCAGGTGCCGGGTGCGGATCTGCGCCCCCTCGCCTGTCCCGACCAATTTCTGGCTGGCGTACTGGCGCACGGTCTCCAGCAGGTGGTAGCGGCTCGCCTCCCCTTTTTCGTATTCCACGACCACCAGGGATTTATTGGCGAGCTGGGTCAGCAGGTCGAGCACCTCCATCTCCGCCCCTTGGTCGGCGCCAACCGCTTCGGCGGCTTTCAGGCTCAACCCGCCGGCAAATACGGAGAGCCTCAATAGCAGAATGCGCTCGGGATCAGGAAGCAGGTCGTAACTCCAGTCGATCAGGGCTTGCAGGGTCTGCTGGCGCGGCAGGGCGGTGCGGCTGCCGCCGGTCAGCAGGCGGAAACAGTCATTCAGGCGGGCGGCGATCTGTTCTACGCTCAACATCCGCACCCGCGCCGCGGCCAGTTCGATCGCCAGCGGGATGCCATCCAGCCGGCGGCAGATCTGCGCAAGGGCGGAGGCGTTGGTATCCGTGATAGTGAAGGTTGGCAATGCCGTGACAGCGCGTTCGCTGAACAGGCGCACCGCTTCATACTGCAGAAGCGCTTGGATTGAAGGCTGGCTGCGCGCGTCGGGGATGGAAAGGGAGGGCAGGCGGAAAGGGGCTTCGCCGGGGATGCCCAGGGCTTCGCGGCTGGATGCCAGAATCTTCAAACCGGGGCAGGCCTGCAGTAGCGCCTCAGCCAGCGCAGCGCAGGCTTCGATCAGGTGCTCGCAGTTGTCCAGGAGCAGCAACAGGCTCTTTTCGCGCAGGTAGTCGATCAGAACATCCTGCAGGGAGCGCCTCGGCTGTTCGCGCACCTCCAGGGCGGATGCCACGGCCTGGGGCACGAGGGCGGGGTCGGCGAGCGGAGCCAGTTCCACCAGCCAGACGCCGTTGGGAAAAGCATCCAGCAGTTCGGCCGCGGCCTGAATGGAGAGGCGGGTCTTGCCGGTACCTCCCGGCCCGGTGATGGTCACCAGGCGTTTTTCGTTCAACAACCGCCTGACTTCGGCCATCTCCTTCTCCCTGCCAATAAAGCTGGTGAACTGGACGGGCAGGTTATTGCATGAGGTGTCGAGCGTTTTGAGCGGTAGGAAATCGACGGGCAGGCCGGGACTGAGCAGTTGAAAGATGTGCTCGGGACGGGCGAGATCTTTAAGGCGGTGCTCGCCCAGGTCGGCCAGTGCTGCCCCGTCCGGTAATTTGTCCTGCACCAGTTCCTGGGCGGCCATGGAGAGCAGGATCTGCCCGCCATGCCCGGCGGACATCAAGCGTGCGGCGCGGTTGAGTGTGTTACCGAAGTAGTCATTATCGCGCTGCTCGGCATCGCCGGTGTGCAGCCCCATGCGCACCTTGATGATGCATTCTTCCCAATCTTCTTTTGACAGTGCCTGCTGGGCTTCGCTGGCAGCCTTCACCCCCTGCAGGGCGGTTGCGAACGCGGCATAGAACGCATCCCCCATGGTTTTGAAAACATAGCCTTCATTCTGTTCAACGCAATCTCGCAGGATCCCGTCGTGCCGCGCAAGGTTGGCCTTCATCCGCTCGGGGTGTTCCTGCCAGAGGCGGGTGGAGCTTTCGATGTCTGTAAAAAGGAATGTGATGGTGCCGCTGGGTGGAGTGGACATGGTCCCTAACCCTTTTCTCCAAACGCATAGAGGCAACAATCAAGTTTACTATACCTCACCTGGGAGAATTGTTCAATGGGGTTATGAAACAGATTCATTTTCCGGTGAATGTCCGAAAAACGAAACTCCCTGGACAAAGCCAGGGATGCTCTCAAAATAGTATTATCCGTATATAGTAGTGCCCCCAAGGGGATACTGTATATACGGATAATCCAAAGTTGAGAGGGGTTGAAAATAAAAATACCCCATTATGTGTCCCTTATTCCTCCTTGCTGATGAAGTAGTCCTGGGCATTGAGGTAGAACTGGTCAAACACCACGTCGACAGTATCCAAGTCTGCCTGCCTGACTCCCCGGCTGATGATAGTCACCCAGGTGCGCATCGCATTTTCCACCTGCCCGGTGACCGCCTGGCCTTTGCCAGTCAGCGACACGCTGACACTGCGTCCATCCGCCGTAGCAGGGACAACCGTCACATACCCGGCCCGTTTTAGGGATTGTATGGCCCGCGTGACATAAGCCTTATCGACGCCAACGGCGGCGGCGATGGCAACCGGGCTACGGTCCGGCGGAGGTCATTCAGGGGATGTTGCGCATCCACCAGTTTTCGATCATGTGCGCCGCTACCATG
>CAIKOL010000359.1 GCA_903829085.1 uncultured Anaerolineales bacterium
CGTTTGATCGCTACTCGTCCCCGCTGGTTGACGTGGATGGGGAGTACCTGGGGCGGGTGTGGTTTCACAGGGATATCACAGCCCGTAAGCGGGCGGAGGAAGCGCTGCAGCAGCAGTCTGCCAGGCTGGCCATGCTCAACGAAATTATCTCTGTTGCCAACAGGGCGGAGGGCCTTCCGGACCTCCTCAGCAGTATCCTGGATGAATCGCTGCGCCTGCTGGATTTCGATGCCGGCGGGATTTACCTGGTAGACCAGGCAACAAGAACAGCTGAGATCGTCTATTCTAAAAACCTGCCGCAGGAATTTTTGGCTGAAATTAAGACGGTAGCCATTGATAATAAACCCTATGACAACCTGTTTATCCGCAACGAATCTTTGTTCACCGAAAACTATGCGCAGTTGGCTCCTGAACATATCAAGAGATTTGAGATCCATTCTGTAGCTAGCATACCGTTAGTTTCTAAAGGGATAGCTATCGGTGCGCTAAATGTCGCCAGTAAAAGACGCCATACGATCTCGAATGACGAAAGACAGACTCTTATCTCTATCTGCCATGAACTGGGCAGTACGATCGAGCGGATGACTGCGGAAGAGAAGCTGCGTCAGAGCGAAGAAAAACACCGACTGCTGGTAGAGAATAGCCACGACATCATCTATACACTTACGCTGGACGGAGTGTTCTCCTTCGTCTCCCCGGCCTGGACCCAGTTACTGGGTCACCCCGTGAGCCAGGTACAGGGCCAACCCTTCCCCAGTTTTGTACATCCGGACGACCTACCTACCTGTATAGGACTCATACAACAAGTTCTAAAAACGGGACAGCGGCAAATGGGTGTTGAGTACCGCGTGCGCCATATGGATGGCTCCTGGCGCTGGCACACCACCAGGGCTGTGCCGTTCTTAGACGCCAGCGGAGTAGTTACCGGGTTCGAGGGTATTGCTACCGACATTACCGAACGTAAGGCCGCTGAGCAGGAACTGCTCTCGTTAAATAAAGCCCTGGAGCAACAGACCCTGGTTGCCACAGAAATGGTAATTAAAGCCGAAATGGCCAGCCAGGCTAAAAGTGAATTCCTAGCCAATATGAGCCACGAGATTCGTACTCCCATGAATGGGGTGATCGGCATGACCGGGCTTCTGCTCGATACTAAGTTGAACGATGAGCAATATCATTACGCTGCATTGGTTCAGTCCAGCGGTGAAGCTCTTCTCACGCTCATCAATGATATCCTGGACTTTTCTAAAATTGAAGCTGGGAAGATGGGACTGGAAGCCCTGGATTTCGATTTGCAGAATCTTATTGAAGATTTTGTGTCAGCCCTGGCCCTGCGCACACAGGAAAAAGGTCTGGAATTGGCTTACGCCTTAGATCCTCAAATCCCCACTTTTTTGTGCGGAGATCCAGGCAGGCTCCGCCAGATTCTAACCAATCTGGCAGGTAATGCCATCAAATTCACACATAAAGGTGAAGTAGTTATTCGGGTTAACCTGGATTCGGAAACGGATAAAACAGCCTTGATCCGTTTCTCGGTGCGCGATACTGGCATCGGGATTCCTGAAGACAAGCTCGGTCTGTTATTTAATAAATTTTCGCAGGTGGAAACCTCCACTAAACGCAATTACGGCGGCACAGGGTTGGGACTGGCTATCTCCAAGCAGTTGGCTGAATTAATGGGCGGTGAA
>CAIKOL010000360.1 GCA_903829085.1 uncultured Anaerolineales bacterium
GCCTTACTATGCCAACATCGGTAAAAGACTGGTGAAAGCCCCCAAGGTGTACTTCACAGACACCGGATTGTTGTGCTATCTGGTCGGGTTGCGGGATACCGAACACGCCGCCGCTGGCCCCATGGGTGGACCCATTTTCGAGAACCTGGTCATCGCAGAGTTGTTCAAGATCTACACCCATCGGGGCGAGGAGCCGGCGCTTTATTACTGGCGCACGGCAGCCGGTTCCGAGGTGGATTTGGTGATCGAGACCCAGGATCAGTTGGTGCCCATTGAGATCAAGCAATCTGAAACGCTGCGACCGCAAATGGCCAGGGAAATTATCAACTTCCAAAAGGATTTTGAGGGCAAAGCCGGCCAGGGGTATGTCATTCATCCAGGTTCCATGACCCTTCCGCTAGTCAAAGGTGTGATGACCCTGCCAATTGCCAACCTGTGATGTTCACGGGAGGTACTGGGAACGCTGGCTGTTTATGAGATCCAAATGCTTGTATATCAGTATTCATTTTGCTACAATCATTACAAACCTCAAATATCATAAAGAGTAACACTAACTTCTGGTCCACTCGCGACAAGGCGTAGGGAGTGATCAAGGGCTGTGAAGAGAATTAGTGGAACGGACACGCAGTTTCAATTATTCCCCCTGCTGGGGTTGTTTCTCGTTGGCCTCCTGGTCCTGAGTAACTGCAACCTGTCTGTCGCCAAGATGGTCGTGCCAACCGGAGCAGCCCAAATCTCAACCTTATATCTTGCCATTCCGGGGCAGACAACCTGGTATGTTGCCGTGGATGGAAATGACAACAACCACTGCCTGTCACTCCAGGCACCCTGTCAGCATATTTCCGCTGCAGTAGAGCGGGCCGGCCCGGGAGATACGATCGACATCGGTGCGGGATCGTACCTGGAAGGCCTGGTGGTGGAGAAATCCCTTAATTTCATTGGTGCCGGGGTGGATGGTACCATTATCAGCGCCTATGAATTGCACAAGACTGTTTTCGTCTTGTTGGGCCAGGGGAACGCGGCTGGAGCCATCGCAGTATCGATCCGCGCTTTGACCATTCAAAAGGGAATTAGCAATACGGATGAAAATGACGCTGGCGGCAATGGAGGCGGCATTTCAGCAATTGATGCAGACCTGAACCTGGATAATGTGCTCATTACACAGAACTATGCCGATGGGAATGGAGGCGGAGTATATTGCCAATCCACATTTTCACCTCTTCGGAATGTTATCATCCAGAATTCAACCATTGATCATAATGAAGCTTTCAAGGATGGCGGGGGGATCTGGTGCAACAGCAACCTGACCCTTGAAAACGTGGTCTTCAACCATAATATTGCGGATGGTGCTCAGGGAAGATGGGGGCATGGCCCGGGCGTGATGGCAAATGGCAAAACTGTCATCCGGAACTCCATCTTTACCGACCAGTGGTCGATCTATAGAAGCGATGCAATTTTCCACAACAATATTGGGATCCAGGAGAATACCTTGCTGGTCGAGGATAGTGTCATCGATTCAAATTCCACCGGCGGTATTGAAACCAACAGTGCTGTCATCCGCCGCACCACCATAACCAACAACGCTGGCAATGGGATCGAAAATTATGGCGAATTGTATATAGAAAATTCAACGATCAGTAATTCCAGTTTATCGGATTGGTCCGATGGCGGGATCGTTACCCACGAAAATGGGCATTCTTCGATTGTCAATGCCACCCTGGTGGGGAATTACTTTGGCGTCTCAGTAGTCTGGGGTGGGCAAGCAACCATGACCAATACGTTAATCGTTGACAGCCATCAGGCCTGCCATTTTGCGAATGATCCCGGGAAACCGGTGTCCATGATCAATGGGGATCATAACCTGGTCACGGATACCACCTGCGCTTCCGCCGCGACCTTCATTTCCGATGCCGGGCTGGGGGACTTTGGAGATCATGGTGGCTCCACCAGTACCTATTCCCTCTTGTCCCGCTCGCCTGCCATTGATGCTGGAAAGAACATAAACCATATGAATGAGGATCAGCGCGGGCTGCCAAGACCGGTGGATGGGAATGGCGATGGGATAAAGGGTTTTGATGTTGGCGCATACGAAGCGGCAGCCTCAACCGTTGATCTCAACCAGGGGCACCAGCCGATTCCGTACATTACTCCCACATTTACGCGCACCCCCACACTGACTTCCACTCCTTCCAGGATATTTTTTACACCGAACATAAATGCCTGGTGCCGCGTTGGCCCCGACCTGTCCTTCCCATTCACGGATATTGCCATGACAAACCAGCCATACCTCATGGATGGTCGCAACCTGGACAATACCTGGTACCGCATCATGGTCACCGCCTCCAGGGGCTGCTGGGTTCCGGGCAGCGCCGGGTCATCATCCGGTGACACCTCCCTCCTGCGGGTGCTGGCTGAAGTTCCCACCTTCACCCCCACGGATATCCCCACGCAGGAGATCAATTGCTCAGCCTTCACCGATCAGAGCAGCTGTGAAGCCTTATTAGTCTGCATGTGGTACGTACCTGCCTCCACTGCTCCCTTTTGCACCCATGAGTGATCAGGTTTGCCAGTTCCGTCCACAAGATATTTCCAGGGCAACCACCCGGAGGTCTGCCGCCCGCATACCAGGGTGCGCTGAAATGCAAAAAAAAATACGACCGTTATGTACAGGAGGATATGATGGACGAACAGGAATTTCTACACAAAGTCAGCGTCGCTACCAATGTCAATATTGAATTGTTAAAGGACCTGATCGGGAATGAAAAATTTATGGGTCCGATCAGGGCCGGGCAGACCACTGCAGCCATCATGGTATTCCGTGATATCAATTCCAGGATTGGATTGTATCAGGCCAAAAAGCTGGTGGATGCTTTTATCGAAGAATTTAAATAATTGGTACCTGTGATCTGCTCTGGAATAGCTTCCGCGGAGCATACTTCTGCCGATCGAAACCGCAGGGAATTGCCAGAGCGTCCCGTAAGGGTGTTCTTAAAGTCGGGGTTTGGGGTGTTGGCGGTCAGC
>CAIKOL010000361.1 GCA_903829085.1 uncultured Anaerolineales bacterium
CAACAATGAATACTATAATACAAGAGCCGCAGCCGAGGCTGGTGTCGGTCCAAAGGTTTTATACCATTTTCCTGAATATAATGTGATGGTGTTGGAATTTTTGAACGGGAAAACCATGTCGAAGGACTCTTTGAATGCTCCGGGAATGCCGGCGCGCATGGCGGAATCTATCAAGCGCCTTCACGCCGGGCCCCGTTTTTTTTCAGACTTTAATATGTTCCGCCTGACGGAATATTACCTGGCGATCTGCAGCGAGTGTAAGATCCGTATGCCGGATGGTTATGGGAACAGGATGCCCACTGTGGCGCAAATTGAAAAAGCCCTGCTGGCTGACCCACTGCCCACGGTTCCCTGTAACAACGACCTGCTTGCTGAAAACTATATTGACGATGGCAGGCATTTGAGACTGATCGACTACGAATATAGCGGAAATAACGATCCGTGTTTCGAACTGGGAAATACCTGCCAGGAAATGCAATTCAATGATAAGCAAATCAACGAAGTTTGTCGCGCGTATTTTAGCATCGCTGCCCCTGAGAAGGTCGCTCGCATGAAGTTGAACATGATCATGTCCGATGTCGGCTGGGGCTTGTGGGCAGCCATCCAGGCAGAGACATCCAGGATAGAATATGATTTTTGGGGCTGGGCAACGGAACGCTGGAGCAGGGCGGTGGAAAAGATGGATTCAAGCGAGTTCCCGGTCTGGCTGAAGACTGTCAAAGCTTTTTAGGCTCTCCAGATGGGTAGAGTCTGACAAAATTTTTGGAAAGGAAGCATACATCAAAATGAAAGATCAAGCACAAATCGTGATTATTGGGGCAGGGATTGTTGGCGCCAATGTCGCCTACCACCTGGCGAAGATGGGGCGCAAGGATGTGGTTCTTATCGAGAAAGGCGAGATTGCCAGCGGCGAGTCGTCTCACGCAGCCGGGCTTGTAACACAATTCGCCACATCGCAAACCCTAATGCAGTTCCGCAAATACAGTATCGAACTATACAGCGAGTTTGTACTCTTCGATCACGTTGGAAGCCTGCGGGTGGCATCCAGCCCCGAACAACTCAAGGAAATGGAACGCGGCGTCAGCCGCGCCAACGCGATCGGCATGGAGGCTGGCATCATCTCGCCTGAAGAGGCTTTGAAGATCATGCCACAGATCAGTAAACAGAATCTATATGGTGCCATCTATCTCCCACGCGACGGCCAGCTTGACCCGTATACCACCACCACTTCAATGGCCAGGTTTGCCAGGGAAATGGGAGTGGAAATCCTCACGAACACGCGCGTGATCGGGCTCGAATTGTCGGAGCGCGGAAATATCACCACCGTATTGACTGACAAGGGGTCCATTCGGACTGAGATCGTGGTGAATGCAGCCGGCATGTGGGCGCCTCAAGTGGCAGCCATGGCTGGCGTCCATCTCCCCACAACACCGGTGGACCACCAGCATATCGCTTTAAAAGCCGTCCCTGGCAATGTATTCCCGGCGACCACACCCTGCCTGCGTGACCCGGATTACCTGGTATACATGCGTCAGGAGGCAGGCGGGCTGGTGATCGGTGGTTACGAGCCGAACCCGCTGGCTCGCTGGATCGATGGCGTACCGTGGGAGCACGGGGGCACCACCCTGCCGGCAGACTACGACCGTTTTGAGCAATTGTTGGAAGGAGCCATCCGCCGCATTCCATTCCTCGACCAGGCTGGCATCATTACCTTGGTGAACCACCCTGGGGCTTACACCCCGGACTGCCAGCCAATGCTCGGCCCGGTGGCCGGTGTGCGCGGCCTGTGGATCGCAGCCGGCATGTCGCTCAATGGCTATGGCGGCGCGGGCGGGATCGGCAAGCTGATGGCGCAGTGGATCATTGAAGGCGAATCCCCACTAGATGTGTATGCGTATCGCGCCACGCGTTTTGGAAACTATTATTCGAATCCCGAATATGCCGCCGAGCGGACGCGGGAAGGCGTCAAATATTATTATCGCCTGCGCTTCCCGAACGACGAAAATGAATGGGCGCGCCCGCATCGTGTCAGCCCGGTGCATTATCGCCTGCAGGAAATGGGTGCGGTCTTCGGTGAAAAATTTGGCTGGGAGCGTGTTAATTACATTGATCCTGGCAAGCCCTGGCGGCGTGCCGGCGCAGATCAGCGGGAGTGGGGCTGGAAACGACCGCCTTATTTTGAGCGGGTCGGTCAGGAACACCAGGCCACCCGTGAACGCGTAGCCCTCTTTGACCTGACCTCCTTCGGCAAGATCGAAGTCAGCGGTCCCGGAGCTATGAAACTCCTTCAGCGCCTGGCAGACAGCGAACTTGATAAACCGGTCGGCAGTGCGGTATACACCCAATTCCTCAACCCGCGCGGCGGCGTGGAAGCCGACCTGACCATCACCCGTCTCGGCGAAGACCGCTTCTGGGTCATTACCGGTTCAGCCTTCATCGCCAACGACCTCGGATGGATCCAGATGCATGTTGACGAAAAAGACGGACCTGTCACCATTCGCGATATCACCACCGAATGGGCCTGCCTGGCAATGTGGGGACCGAAATCCCGGGACGTGTTGAAAAAGATCACACCCACCGATATCTCGAATGACATTCATCCCTATTTGCATACCAGGCCGATCGACATCAACGGAGTCACGGTGCTGGCGCAACGCGTCAGTTACGTGGGTGAGCTTGGCTGGGAGCTGTACGTTCCCGCCAACCGCGCCGAATTGGTTTGGGATGCGCTTCTTAAAGCCGGCCAGGAATTCGGCATCGAGGTCGGCGGCTATAAGGTGCTCGATTCCTTGCGCCTCGAAAAAGGGTACCGCTATTACACAGCCGATGTCACCATGTTGGAGACGCCCTATGAAGGCGGCCTTGGATTCTGCGTTCACCTCAACAAGGGTGATTTCATCGGGAGGGAAGCCCTGCTCAGGCAGAAACAGGAGGGCTTGAAGCGGAAACTTTGCACACTGGTTCTGGATGGCAATGAATACACCCAAATCTACGGAGGCGAAGCGATCTACCATGCTGGAAAAATCGTTTCGCGTGTACGCAGTGGCGGGTTTGGATATACAATAAAAAAGAATATTTTATACGCCTATCTCCCCACTGATTTGGCAAAGCCCGGAGAACGCTTCGAGCTGAACCTGATCGAAGGTCGTCAGCAGGGTGAAGTGACAGCCACGGTATTGTTTGATCCAAAAGGTGAACACCTGCGGGCATAAAATGAACAAGCTCAACCCCGTCTACGTTGGTTTTGGGATGCTCACGCCGGTCGCCATCATGGTGGTCGAGCAATTACCCGAGCATAACACTGGCGCGCTCGTCAAGGATGTCAGCGAGTTTGTTTTCGACGATGCTGCCATCATCGCCTGCCTGCTGCGCCAGTGGGAGCTGCCTTCGGCCATCATCGGCACGACGGTCGGGGATGACCCGCGCGGCCATATCCTGGCGCAACAATTGCAGACCTGGGGTGTGCAGGGAAAGGTGCGCCATTCCACAGAAATCAGGACTCCCTGGGAAGTGGATGTTTCGGATGAGACGGGTGCGCGTACCTATTTTTGGGAGCGCGCGCCGCAAGTATTGGACACCCTCGATACCGCCGACCTTTCCCTACTGGAAGGCGCTGGCCTGTTATATGTCGATTGGTATGATGGCGATCACATTCTGCGGGCAATGGACCAGGCTATTCGCCTGCGTGTGCCCGTGTTCCTGAATTTTGAGCACGGACACGCCAACCCCGAACTGCTTGAGCGTTATGGGCGTCGGGCCACGATCTGCCAGGCGGTTACGGACGCTGCCCAGCAGGGTTGTGTACCCCCCCTGGAGGTGGCCCAGAAGTTGTTGAACACAGGTGTTCAAACCGCCCTGATCACCATGGCATCCGAAGGTTGCCTGGTGGTGAATGCCTCTGAGGCTGTACGTGTACATGCCCCATCTATCCGTGCAGTGGATGGTTGCGGGGCAGGAGCCACCTTCTCGGCAGGCTTTATTTATGGGCATTTGAAGGGCTGGTCCCTGGAAGAATCGGCCCGTTTCGCCACGGCTGCCGCTTCCCTCAAGGTGACCCGCCCTGGATTGCAGATGTTCCCTCTTGTTGATATCAAGACCATGGCTGCCCAGCTCCAGGTGGAACGTTCCGCCGGTGCCGGCTAGCCTTTTCAGGAGATTCCTTTGATCAACTATGCCACGCTTCTCACCCAGGAACAGGTCGAACGCACGCATGCCGCCTCCCTGGAAATTCTCGAAAATGTTGGCTTGCTGGTGCGGAATGAAAAAGCACACCTGCTCTTCAAACAACACGGCTGCCGGGTGGACCCTGAGACACAGATCGTCACTTTCCCGCCCGCCGTGATCGAGAAATACCGGGCCATGCTGCCGCCGACCTTTACTTTCCACGGTCGTGACCCAAAATACGACCGCACCCTGCCTCAGGACGGACCGGTGATCGTCACAGGCAGTTCCGCACCCAATGTCATAGACCCGGTAACGGGACGCGAAAGACGCTCCCGCTCGGATGATATTGCCCGCATTGCGCACCTCATCCAGGAATTACCCGCTTACGATGTCTTCTCGATCTCCACGCTGGCAGACGATGCGCCCACGGGCCAATTCACTTTGGCGCGGCTCTTCCCGGCCCTGATGCACTGCCTCAAACCTATCCGCAGCACCACCACGGATATGAATGACGCCGCGGAAGTCATGCGTCTTTTGTACAGCCTCGCCGGGAGCGAAGCAGCCTATCACCAGCGCCCATTTGTTACCCATCATTACTGCCCGGTCGTCTCGCCGCTGACCATGGATCAGCATTCCACCGAGGCGGTCATCTTCTTCAGTGAAGCAGGTCTGCCGGTTTACCCGAGCATCGTGCCCAATGCCGGTCTAACCTCACCGATGTCCATGGCAGGTACATTGGCACAGGGCAACGCTGAGTTCCTGGCCATCTCGGTTCTGATGCAAATGGTGCGGGAGGGCACGCCGACCATCTACGCCACTTTGCCGACCGTCGCCGACATGCGCACCGGAGCCTATGCCTCGGGCGGCATCGAGTGCGGTATGCTGCACATGGCCTTTGCCCAGATGGCGCGCTTCTACAACGTGCCGTGCGGCGGTTACATTGGCTTATCCAATTCCAAACTCAATGATGCCCAGTCCGGCTACGAGACGGGCATGTCCACCGTAGCGGGTGTCTTGGCTGGCGCGGATATGCTCAACATGGGCGGGCTGCTCGACGCGCTGAAGGTATTCGATTTTGCCAAGGCCGTGATCGATGACGAAATCGCCCAGATGCTTAAGCGGGTCAAGCGCGGGATCACCTTTAACGAGGAGGAGCTGGCATTGCCGGTCATCGCCCAAATAAAACCGGGCGGGTCGTTCATGATGAGTCCGCACACTGCCCGGCGCATGAAAAGCGAAGCCCTGCTTCCCCGGCTGGCCGATCGTGAGGCGCGCGAAACCTGGGAGAAGAAGGGCTCGCTCGACACTCATGCCCGCGCCATGCTCCGTGTTCGTGAAATCCTGGCCCATACCGGCCCGGACTTGATCCCGGCCGAGGTTGAAATGCGCTTGCGCGCCCAGTTTAAAGACCTGGTACCCGGAAAGCTGGAAATACCGCAAGGCGGTTAAGCTTGCAGCAAAGCAACAGAACGCAAATCAGGTTTTTCAGCTGACTCGATTTACGGTAACAAACATTCGGGACGTTATAGAGAGGAATGCCTGATGAAGCTATATTTTGCCACGGACGTGCACGGCTCCGAGATCTGTTGGAAGAAATTCCTGGCTGCTCCCAAGTTTTATAATGTCGATACCCTGGTTCTGGGCGGCGACATGACCGGCAAGGCCATCATCCCCATCATTGCCCAGGGCAACGACAATTTTAAGGTTACTCTGCTGGAGCAGGAAAGCCTCCTACATGGCAAAGAGGAAGTGGATAAGATGGTCCAGACCATCCAGAATCGCGGCTATTATCCCTACGTAACCGATCCAGATGAAGTACAGTCCATTCTCGATGATCCGGTCAAATCGGATGCCCTTTTTCTTGAGCAGGTCATGAAAACCATTCAGCGCTGGATGGAATATGCGGACGTCAAGTTGAGTGGGACCGGTATTCGCTGTTTGGTCTGCCCGGGGAACGATGATATCTTCGAGATTGATGCGGTCATCGCCGCCTCGAAATGTGTACGCAGCGTGGAAGGACAGGTCGTGGAACTGGATGAATACCATGAGATGGCCAATTGCGGCTGGTGCAACCCCACCCCCTGGCATACCCATCGCGAGGAACCGGATGAAGCCCTGTTGAGCCGCCTCGAGGCGGTGGTCAGCAAGGTCAGGAACCCCTCCCAGGCGGTATTTAGCTTTCACGCTCCGCCCTTTGGCAGCGGCCTGGACGAAGCGCCCGAACTGACCAAGGACCTGCGCCCAACTTATGCCGGTCGTTCCATGGTCCCGGTTGGCAGCCATGCCGTGCTGACCATCATTGATAAATATCAGCCGTTGCTGGGATTGCATGGACATATCCACGAAGGCAAGGGTACGCGCAAGTACAAGAAGACACTCTGCATCAACACCGGCAGCATGTACGAACAAGGCATGCTGAATGGTGTTGTGATCGAACTTAAACCTCAGAAGGTGGGTAATTACCTGTTGACCACCGGTTAATATCCAGCAATTTCTTGTCCTGGGAGAGGAGCTGCTTATAGGCGATGGATTAATTTGGGAGATCGTTCAAACCATAGATCTGAAACCTTTTCTTTGATAAGGCCTCCAGCTCTGCTCACAGGAGGCCGAAGAAATAAACGAAAGGAGATTCTGATGAGTAATGTTTCGTTGTTTGTACGAAAAGCCAGCGGCCTGGTAAGAGCCTGGTCAGTATTTGACGCATTCATCTACGCCACTTTCTCGATCAACCTGATTACCCTCGGCCTGTTCATCTTCTCCTATTGCTACTATCTCCAGGGCAGTCTGATAACAGGCGTGTTGGTCGGCGCTTTCTTTACGGTCTTCGAAGTGATCGTCTACGCCAGCCTGATTTCAGCCATGCCGCGTGCCGGTGGTGACTACGTCTGGCAGAGCCGCATCCTTAATCGTGCGGTTGGCTTTGTGCTTTCGGTCACCGGCTGGTGGTTCATCCTCTGGCTGTGGACGCCGCTCTATGGTCAGATGCTCACCTATGAGGTCTATACACCGTTGCTGGCCATCGCCGGTCTCAAGGATGCCGCCTTGTGGTTCTTGACCTCCCCGGGTCAGTTCGTCGGCATGTTGTCAGTCTGCCTCATCGTTTTCATCTACATTGCGGTCGGAATGAAAACGTATGCCCGGATCCAGAAGATCTGTTTCTTTGGCGGACTGGTTGGTCTTGGGATTGTTTTCCTGCTGCTCTTATTCGGGAACAATGCCACCTTCATCACCAATTTCAACGCCCTGGCTCCCCGCTTCGGCGCCCAGGCCGGGGATACTTATGCAGCCACCCTGCAGGCTGGTGCAGACGCCGGCACGGTCGCTGGTCCGCTGTGGCCCCTGGCGCTGGGAGCCAGCATCTTCCTGGTCCCCATGCTGACCTTCTTCAACCTGTGGCCCAATTGGGGCTCCACCCTCTACGGCGAAGTACGCGGGGCTACGGATTACAAGCGCAACCTCTCCGGCATGCTCTGGGCGATCATCGTCACCACGGTTGGGGCGGTGCTGTTCTTCGTCCTGATCGGCAAGACCATCGGCTGGAACTTTTACAATATGGCCAACGGCGCCTTCTGGAATTGGGGCTTCGGGTACACCACCACCCCGCCTCCGCTGCCGATATGGCCTTATCCGGCCCTGTTCGCAGCCTTCATGGTCAAGAGCCCGATCCTCATGTTCATCATCGTGCTCCTGATGAGCCTGTGGTGGTTCGGTTGGTCCGGCACGCTCTTCCTGAGCTCGACGCGCGTGATCTTTGCCGCCGCCATCGACCGCATGTTGCCAGAGTGGGTCTCCAAGATCGAACCCCGCACCAAGACGCCTCTGAACGCATTGCTGCTGATGGTCATCCCTTCGGCCATTATTTCGTACCTGTACGCCTTCAAGGTCTTCAGCTTCCAGACCCTGGCGCTGGATGCCACGGTCGTGATCGCCATCACCTTCCTGGGTTCCACCATTGCCGGCATTGTC
>CAIKOL010000362.1 GCA_903829085.1 uncultured Anaerolineales bacterium
CTGGCTGGTCGTGTCCCCGACCGTCTGTGTGTTGGAAATACCGTCCGTGTGGGTTTTGGAAACCCCATCTGTCACCGCCAATCCTTCTGAGTGCGTATCTGCAACCCCGCTGACATGCGTCTGGGAGTCCGTGTGATTCACCCCGTCCGCTGTACCAACATTATGCGATTGGGTGTAGCCGGTTCCCACGCCGCGTGAGAGTGCACCGGTGAAGATCAAGGGCAGGGATGTGCCGACATTGAACGAGCGCGTACCTTGCTGCCAGGCGGAGACCGCGCTGTCGTATTCTGCCAGCCCGGTCACTAGGGCTGCAGCATCGGTCATGGAGACTGGGGTCAGGAGGACCTGCAGCAGGAATTCTTCTTCCAGGGCGGCCATCCCACGCATGACGATCTCGTTTTGCTGCATGGTGAACTGGTTGGGGGTGCCTCCCTTTTTTCCGCCGCCGACCCCCAGCATGGGGGTGATATCCGAGTAGCCACCGCGGGCATTCTCGCGCGGGTCGGGGTGTCCAATGGTCAGGATCCCGTGCGGCATTTCCTTCAGGGCCAGGTTGAGCCATTCAGCCGTGGCGGCGCTGGGAGCGCAAAAGCGGATCTGCGGGTAGTTGGCCGCCATCCCGGCTTCCAAAGCGGCCTGGGCGCGGACAGCGATATCCAGGGCGGCCTCTTTCTGCTCGTGGTGTCCGACCACCCCGTAGAATTGCACGATCCCCAGGCGTTCCGGGTGGAAAATTCCGGCAACGATGTAGACAACCTCCATGTTGGCATTGGCGAGGCCGCGCAGGATCTTCTGCATCTTGGCAACCGCCCCTACATCGCCGCGTGCATCCAGGGGGATGGCCCGCAGCTGCAGGAGTCGGACGACGCGGTGCTGATCGTAGGATTTTCCATTCTCGCGCTCGACCAGGTGAAAATGCATGTAGGACAGATCCGTCGTGCCGGGATCGCAGACCAGTTCCTGCTCCAGGAGATCCATGTCGTCCGGGATGGTGATCGTTCCGTCCTTGAAGGTGGAACGCACACCTGCCAGGAGACTGTCCATGGTGCGGGTTGTATGGGCGATGCGAATGTTGATCCAGGTATTAAGATCGGACATGGTTACCTTTGTATGTTTTGGCCTACCAGCGGTGAAATGTCGCATTGGCGGGTTGGCCAGGGAGTTGAGAGGGGATGCACATCCTGATCGGCGATTTGCCTTTATTGCTGGCGGGTGCGGATGCGGCGGATCACATCCCCAAATTCCGTCCAGGCACTGAAGAACGGTTTGGGATTACGCAGGACCCGGTTGAACAACAGACCGGCGTACGAGAGCGGGTAGATCGCAAACTCGAATAGGACGCCGATGGTGGCGATATTGCCGCGTGTGTTGGCGAGCACATCCTGGGCATCCCCGCTGCTGCCGAGCATGCCTGCCCAGGCGATCGGGTCTGTCATTTGCAGGGCCAGCAGCCCGGCCCGCAGCCCAACCACGAGAACGGCGTAAACCAATATGCCAACTTTGGCCCACCAGAGCATGTTGTAGCGTTCCTCGGTGACAAACAGGATGGCTGTGATGGCCAGGCTCCATAGGACTGCCCCGATCAGGGGGATGGGGAAGGTCGAAGTGATGGATATCCCGCTCCAGATGAGCGCCGTGACCAACGTCAGGTAGGTGGCAGAGGGCGCGCCGGTGCTGGCGAGGCCACGCCCGTACCGCCGGGGGCGGTCCACCGCCCGGGATTGGATGTTCGGGTCAATTCCGAAGGCGATGAAAAGACCGACTCCGAAGGAATACACCGTGAAAAGGTTGCCTGCGATC
>CAIKOL010000363.1 GCA_903829085.1 uncultured Anaerolineales bacterium
AACTTCGACCTCTCTACCCTGCGGGAGGAAAATCGAGGCATTATTCATTCCGTCATGGCCTGGTTTTTATATAACGTAGTCACTGTGGGCAAGACCGCCATGGATATCTTCATTGATGAAGGTTGGCGTTTACTACGCAGCGGCCCGTTTGCCGACCTTCTCGACGAGCTGGGAAGGCGCGCTCGCAAGCGCGACATAGGCGTCACGCTCATCACACACATGCCGCAGGACCTTGTGAAGAATCCTTCTTCCCTCAGCATGGCATCAACAGCTTTCATCGGCCGCATCGGTCCGGAAGAAGCCTTTGCTTTCTTTCGATCAATGGGTGTAGCAGTAGCAGAGGCAAGACGAAACGCAGATCAGGTATCTCGCTTGCCTCCTCATACCTTCCTGGCCGCACCGTCTGGTGGGCGCGGCGCATTGTTCCCGGTTCTTGTTGTCATCCCAAAGAATTGGCTTGAGTTTTGGAAACAGCTGGGGGCAATCAAGTAGTCACCGCTGCCAGGCAACTACAATGACCATTCAGTGCCAAAAGTGCGGGTACACGCTTTCGAGCACAGATTCCCACTGCCCTTTGTGCCATGGACAATGGGAAACATGGGAACTGCGCCTTCCGCCTGTTCCCTTGCCACGCAACCGGGAACAAATATCAGCATGGCTGGGCCAGCTTCCCGCACCTGTTGCCATCGAGATATTCACAACAACGAATGGCATCAAGATACGCTTATACACGCCACCTGAAAGGGCTTCAGGGGCGGTGAACGCATGGGCTTCGATGACACATCAGCAATCCCGATGGGAGAAAATTACAACAGATCCGCAAACCGGTCAACTCCCTGTGGTCGCTCTGCGTACGACAGCGCGCATCCCCAACCTGGTTATGGGCGATCTGAACGCAGACCCAATGCTGGCAATCGGTGGACAATTGCGTACCGGACTCCAACCTGGACAGCAGGCCAGCATGCGCATATGGCTCTTGGGAAAAGAGAAGCATCTTCAAGACCGTCTTCGCACACTGGTATCCTATTCGTACGGAACTGAGTCGGGTGTAAGCGACAAAGGCACCCCAAATCCCTGGGGAATACGACTTGGTTTCTTACGCGTTGTTCTGATGATTGGCGTTATGGTCGCAGCGGTATGCGGCGGCCTGCTTGGAGCAGGTTGGATAAACCCTCTCATCGCCGCACTTGGAATAATAGGGGGTGGATCGCTTGCCGTAGTCGGTACGCTTGGAATGCTTGACTGGATGTACTGGCGTTCTATCCCAAAAGAAATCATCGAGAAACGCGTCAACGAAACCTTGCTGCGAGTATCGTTTGCTGTCAGCGGCATGTCTCCGCAGTTCATTTCTTTATTGGGCGGCAATAGCCGGTGGGTGGCTCTCCCGGCCGAATGGCCGAATATTCGGGCCATGTCCATGCCATTACCGGTTAGCGAGATTGCCGCACTTGTCTCTCCGCCAGAAATGGGGGAGGGGAGCGGCTCTCTTGACCGTACAACTATCCAGGATGTTCCCGCACCGCCCCCATCGCGTCCTCTCGTAGAGGCAAAGTTTATAATTGGCATCAGTCCATCCACTGGTGAAGAAATTGGCGTGGACCCGGACGGTCACGGCTTAGCCACCGGTGGTAGCCGCACTGGTAAATCGTCCGTAATGTTTGGACTGCTAGAGCAGCTCATTGCGCGCGGTCCGGACGCGCCTGGCATCTTTTTAGCAGACCCCCATCAGTCGTTATCGGATAGTTTTCTCCAGGCAGTAGACGATTTGCCAGCAGACCTCCGCAAAGAGGCCATCCGTCGCTTGCGGATAATTACTCCTGACCAGCCGGAAGTTATCCCGTTGAACTTGCTGGCAATCCCAAATTTCACATGGGCCGGGAATGCCATTGTACAGATTGGCCGTAGAATTTGGGACGACTATTGGGGACCGCGTATGCAGGCAGCTCTGCTGGCTTTATTTCGTATTGCCCACGCTTGGAATGCAAACCATCCGGAAAACAAGATGGGCTTGCTCCACGTTGTTTTTGCGGCCTTCAATAATAATTGGCGACACGATGCCCTTCAATACCTTCCACCAGTGGAACGCATGGGCTC
>CAIKOL010000364.1 GCA_903829085.1 uncultured Anaerolineales bacterium
CATGGCGCAATTCTATGATATCCCCGCCCCGGGCGGAACCCGCAACCTGGTCTATTACCAGCCGGTCGCGGGGCGTTCCTGGGCGGTGGTGTTGACAGTCCCAGCGGAACAGTCACAGCAACTGGCGCTGGATATTGCCGCTCCGCTGACCCTGCTGGTACTGCTCCTGGCGGGGGTGGCTCTGGTTTCCCTGCGGCTCGGTATCCGCTCCGTGACGGCATCGCTCCAGTCACTGGCTACCGAGGCCGGGCGCATCGCCCAGGGCCAATTTGACCGCCCGCTGGAGGTTGAAGGGGTGGATGAAGTGGGCCAACTCAGGAGCGCCTTCGAGCAGATGCGCGTCAGCCTGCATACCGGGTTAGAGGAATTGAACCAGCTCCTGTTGGTCAGCCAGGGTGTGGCTTCGACCCTCGAGATGGAAGTGGCCATCCAACCCATCCTCGAGGCGGTGCTGGCCTCCGGCGCCAGTGCTGTGCGGGTAGCGCTTATGGCTTCTGCAGCCCAGCGCTTGGAGGATGCTCCTTTGCGGTTCGCCCTGGGTCCAGCCAAGGACCTGTACAGCCGCCTGGATGAAACCCTCCTGGTCCAGGTGCAGAAACAAGGCCGCCTGGTGCTCAACAACCCGAACCGGGTGCGCAGCCTTGATCTTTCCGATAACCAGCCGCGGCCGGCTGCCCTGATGGCGGTGGCGCTGTACCATGAAAACCAGTATTATGGTGTCCTGTGGGCGGCATTTGACGAGGCCCGCCAGTTCTCGGATGAAGATGTGCGTTTTCTCTCCACCCTGGCCGGCCATGCCGCCCTGGCAGCCGCCAATGCCCTGCTCTTCCGCACTGCTGAGGTGGGGCGCCAGCGTCTGGCGGCCATCCTGGCCTCCACGCCCGACCCGGTGCTGGTCACCGACCAGGAAAACCGTCTCATCCTGGCCAATCCAGCTGCCAAGCGCGCCTTGGGCGCAACGGCTATCCCGGCTGAGGGACAGCCCGCCGAACGCGTCATCGGGCAGCAGGAACTTCGTGAATTATTACAGGAACTGGAAAGCGGCAAGCAGTCGGCTGAAGTGCTGCTCCCGGATGGCAAGATCTATTACGCCACCGCTTCGGCGGTCATTGCCGATGGGCGCCCGGTGGGGCGCGTATGCGTGATGCGGGATGTGACCCACTTCAAGGAACTCGACTCGCTCAAATCTGACTTCGTCTCCACCGTCAGCCACGACCTGCGCTCCCCCCTGACCCTCATGCGCGGCTACGCTACCATGTTGGAAATGGCCGGCGACCTGAACGACCAGCAGAAGAACTATGTTGCCAAGATCCTGACCGGCGTGGAGAGCATGACCCGCCTGGTCAATAACCTGCTCGACTTGGGCCGAATCGAGGCCGGGGTTGGCTTGCAGGTGGACATGGTCAAGGTAATGGATGTCGTGGAAGGGGCGGTAGGCCCATACCAGATGCAGGCCGGGCTGAAGAATATCCGCCTGCTCACCGAGGTGGGAGACGGACTGCCAGAGTTTATCGAAGCCGACCGTACCCTGCTCCAGCAGTCGGTCAACAACCTGGTGGAAAACGCCATCAAGTATACGCCGGAGAAAGGCACTGTTCTGTTGCGGGTGCAGGCCCTGCCGGAAGACCTCCAGTTCGAAGTGCAGGATGACGGCATTGGGATTTCCCCAGCTGACCTGCCGCGACTGTTCGAAAAGTTCTTCCGCGGCAGCCAGCGCGAAGCGCGCACCCAGCGCGGCTCCGGGTTGGGGCTGGCTATCGTGCGCTCCATCGCCGAGCGGCATGGCGGCAAGGTTTGGGTGGAGAGCGTGCTGGGCCAGGGCAGTACCTTCTTCCTGCGCATCCCCTTTACCCAGTCGGAGCATATAAAGAAGGCTGCTAAGTGAGGTGATGGGGGAGGAAGAGCCTCACTTGTTTCACACCTTTTCTCCTGAAAAAGATACTGGGATGATGTGGCGGGCTGAACCAGGCAGAACCCTCGCAATATGTTTCGCGACCTTTACGTCGCGAAAAAAAGCATTGCAGAAATCAGCAACCTGCCAGACCAGTGACCTGAAATTGGAGCAATACAAATGAAAAACAACCCAATAAAGGATCTATTGCCAATTCAACTTCCCGCCCCTGTCTTTGACTGCTGTGGGACCGTCTTTGAAGCCCTGAAGGCAAGAAGGAGCAGCCGGGAGATCAGCTCAAAAAGCATCCCTCTGCAAATCCTTTCGGATATCCTCTGGGCAGCTCAGGGCGTCAACCGCCCCTCAGGACCTTTCGGAATCCCGGGACGGACCGCTGGATCGGCAAGCAATTCGCAGGAGATCTGCGTCTATGTCGCCAGGCAGGAGGGGGTTTATTTATATGCGCCCGATCCTCACCAGTTATCCCCGGTTGCAGCCGGCGACTTCCGTTCCCTGGCGATTGGAGTGGGGCAGGGGCTGGCTGGCGCGAATGCCCCCATTCGCCTGGTATACGTGGTGGATACCGACCAGTTCAAGCAGGCAGGCTTTCAGGAACCGGGCCTCTATAATGTGCAGATCCAGAAATCCTATTACTTTGTTGATACCGGCTTGATCGCCCAAAATGTATACATGGCATGCGCTGCGTTGGACCTGGCCGCGTGGTTCCACAACTGCAATAAGCCTGCCCTGGAGAAAGTTCTCTTCCTAAAGCCGCACCAGCGTGCCCTTTTTGGGCAGACGATCGGGTATGCAGAAGAATAATGCTCTTCCGGCTCTGTCTCCGCCTTGTTTTCCAACCCGTTTTCCCTTTGACCGAATCACACCCCTCGGTTATAATTGCGACCCGTCCCTATTCTGTATTGAAACCGGGATGACTTCGAAAACCCCGGCGGGGAAACCCGCTGTTTGGTGTTTTAATTTTATTATTGGAGTTTGAAGAATGCCAAAGCGAACTTATCAACCCAAGATCCGGCGGCGCGTGCGCGTCCATGGCTTCCGCCAGCGTATGTCCAGTGCAGATGGCCGGCTGGTGCTCAAGCGCCGTCGACTGAAGGGCCGCATCCGCCTGACCGTCCGCAGCAACTCGCACGTCAAGCACGTCCGCTGGTAAGCAGAGGCCGCGCCGCGGTTAGCTTTGTGCGCGGGCGATGGTGAGGCACAGGTGAAACGATGTTTTCGCCTGACCCGGTCAACCGATATCAAGAGGGTTCGGCGTTCTGGCAAGTCGTATGCCCACCCACTTGTTGTTTTATACGTGCTCAATTCGCAAGTTCACGAGACACATGTCGGTGTGAGTGCGGGGTTGGCGGTCGGGAACGCGGTCAAACGCAACCGGGCCAAGCGCCTGTTGCGGGCAGCGATGAATGAGCTAATTCCGGTCATCCACCCCGGGTCCGATCTTCTACTGATCGCTCGTGCTCCGCTTCCCGCGGCGAATGTCTTCCAGGCACGTGAAGCGCTGTCCATATTGTTGAAGCGTGCCGGTCTCCTTTCCCAAGCCCATGAGCTTTGAGCATCTGCCTGACGACTATACAAACGAGCCGCGCCTGCGCGATCTGTCCCGTACCATTGGGAACTATCCGCGTCTGGTTATACTGGGACTCATCCGCCTGTATCAGGCGAGCCTGGCCAAAACTCTGCCGCCTGACACCTGCCGCTTTTACCCGTCCTGCTCCCATTATGGGTATCAGGCAGTTTACAAGTATGGTGCACTGAAGGGCGGTGGGATGGCGATCTGGCGCGTGTTGCGCTGTAACCCGTTTAATCGCGGGGGCTACGACCCCGTTCATTAGGAGAAACAAGACTCCATGAAGACTAAATACCTGGGTTTGATTGGCCTGCTGCTGGGGCTGGCTGTAGTTCTGGGGGGCTGCGCCACCGGCCTGACGGCCTCTTCCTGGCCTGGTGTAACTGCGGATGCAAACAACGCCTATATTGCTGGCGGGCCATATGTTTATGCCGTCAACCTGCAGACCGGTGTGGAAGTCTGGCGTTTCCCGGCCAAGGCTGCTACTACCACACCCTACTACGCCACGCCCGCGTTGACTCCTGACGGGCAGTTGATCGTAGGAAGTTTCGATCATAAGCTCTACAGTCTCAATCTGCAGAGCGGTGCTCAGAACTGGGTTTTTGACCAGGCCAAGGATCGCTGGATTGGCGGCGTGCTGGTCACGGCTGATACGATCTATGCAACCAATGCAGATTACAACCTGTATGCCCTCAGCTTCAACGGTACCCTGAAATGGGTCGCTCCTTTCCTGGCCGACCAGGCCATCTGGGGCAGCCCGGTCACGGATGGCACCAATGTCTATTTTGGCACCCTGGGTCGGCATGTTTACGCGGTGAATGCCCAGACCGGCAAACAGGCTTGGGTGCAGACTGTGGATGGAGCCATCCTCGGTACGCCAGTGCTGGGACCCAATAACACTCTCTATGTCGCCACGTATAGCGGAGTGCTGGTTTCCTTGAACACCCGCAATGGCGAGATCCTTCGCCAGGAAACCACTTCTTCCTGGATCTGGTCAGGCCCGGCGCAGGATGGTACGAACATCTATGTCGGGGATGCCAATGGCATGTTGTACGCATTCCCAATGACCGGCACGGGACAGGCCTGGAGCCAGCAATTGAGCGGAGCCATCATTGGCACTCCGCTGGTCGTCGGCACTACCATCGTTGTCGCAACCGAGTCGGGAAATGTCTACTTCATGGACAATACCGGCCAGAACATCCAGCCCTTTACGGTCTCCGGGAAAATCGAAACCAGCCCTGTTGCGGCTGGTTCCCTCATCCTGGTTGCACCGACCGGCGGGGATAATACACTTGTGGCCCTTGATCAAAATGGGGTCGCCAAGTGGTCATACAAGGCCAAATAAGGAATTGAACCATGTGGGAAACCATTATCGTCAACCCCTTTACGACCGCATTACTGCTGATCTATAAACTGATTGGTGGGAATTTTGGGATCGCGATCATCCTGTTCACCATCCTGATCCGCCTGCTTACTCATCCCCTGATGGCTTCGCAGATCAAGTCCACTGCCAAAATGACGGAATTCCAACAGTCGAAGCAGTGGCAGGATATCCAAAAGAAATACAAGGGTGATAAGGAAAAGCTGGCACAGGAGCAGATGAATCTCTATAAGGAACTTGGCATCAGCCCATTTGCCTCCTGCCTCCCGTCCGTGATCCAGATCCCGCTCATCTTTGGCTTATACCAGAGCATCATGCGTGCCCTGGCGGCTACACCCGGCCAGTTGTTGATCCTGACCCGAGCCGTTTCTCCACTGCTGAACTTTTTCCACGTTGCCACTGCCTCTCTGATTCCTCTCAATAGTAAATTTCTTTGGATGAACCTGGGCCAACCCGAGCGCGTTTACATGTTCGGGGTTGGAATTCCGCTGCTGGCCATCGTGGTGGCGCTCACCACCTATGTACAATCCAAAGTTACCATGCCCCCCTCCACCAACCCGAATGACCAGGGTGCCATGATGAGCAAAATGATGGCGCTCTACATGCCGCTCCTGTTGGGTTATTTTGCACTGACTTTTGCATCCGGCCTGTCTATTTACTTCATCACTGGTAACTTGATCGGCGTGGCGCAGTATGCCCTGCTGGGCAAAGTCAATTGGCGGGCTTTAATACCGGGTTATAAGCCTGGTACAACTGCTCTGGCGAGGAACAAATGAACGAACGCACTACACTCGAAAAAATTGCACCAAGCGTGGAAGAAGCCATCGCGGAAGGATTGGCTGAGCTGGGCCTGACCGCAGAGGCTGTGGATGTGGAAATCCTGGATGGCGGCAGCCGCGGACTGTTTGGAGTTGGCAGCCGCCAGGCGCGTGTTCGCCTGACGGTCAAGACGCCCCCTTCCGGGACCGAGTTGAACGTCAAGAAAACGGAAACAATCCAGGAAAATCCCTTGTCCGGGTCGCATGAAGAACCTGTGGCGGAGGTGTCTGAAGAGGCCTTCAATGTCCTGGACGACAACCTCCTATTCATTTCCCGCCAGACCGTGGCCGAACTGTTGGAAAAGATGAACATCCCGGCGCACATCGAAGTCCGTTACGGCGAACTGGATGAGGAAGGCCAGCGTCCTGTGTTGGTGGATGTACAGGGAGATGACCTGGGTGTGTTGATCGGCCACCGGGCTGAAATCCTGAATGCCCTCCAATATATTGTGAACCTGATCGTCAGCAAGCAGGTGGAACACTGGGTGCAAGTGGTGCTGGATGTGCAGGGCTACCGGGTCCGTCACGAACGCCAACTGCGCCAGATGGCACAGCGCATGGCCGACCAGGCTATGAAGGCTGGCCGACGCCAGGTGCTGGAACCCATGTCTGCCGGTGACCGCCGCATCATACACCTGGAACTACGTGACCATCCTGGCGTAACCACTCAATCCGTGGGAGAAGATCCAACACGTAAGGTGACGATCATCCCAAAAGAATAATACTCTAGGGAAGGGGAGAGGTTGAAATTACAGGGTTTTCCGGGCTTCGCTCGGAAAACCCTTGTTTTTTTGCCTTGGGGGTGGGTTAAAAATCTGGATTGAAGGAAAACCTGGCGGCAAAGCGACTCAAAGGATCAACTCCGCGGAGCATGATATAATCTTAAACATCAGTTCTCGACATAATCCTTCATGATATGGTGGATAAGGGATGCAAGAGGAAAACGGGAAGGGTACGCTTGAGGATCGTGTAAATATCATCCTTGATGAGTTATCGCTGGGAATTCAGTGGGAGCGACCCTGCCTCATCCTTGTAGTTTATCGCTCGGAGATCATAAAAAAGACCGTACAGATCGCTCTCGATAAGTTCCTTGGAGAATCGGGGAAAATTGTTTATCATTATACGGTTGATAAAAACCATTACGATATTCCTCTGGAGTTACTAAAGCATCCCAGGCATCAACAAGCGGTTTTCTCTATTAGTGGATTGCGCTGGGGCGGTGGGCGGGGATATTCCAATGCTTTCAGGGCCCTGAACATGCACAGGGAATATCTTGTTGATGGGAATATCAAAGCCATATTCTGGCTGACAATAAACGAAGCAAAACAAGTGACCCGCTTTTCTCCTGATTTCTGGGCTTTCCGGCACAAAGTTGTCGAATTCCTCGATATCCCTTCGACAAAACCAGGGTTACTACCTGGATCATTCAATTACTCCCATATTGACCATCCCAGTGCCAGGCACGAGCTTGATTTCCAAAACCGGGTTGATGCCGCCGAAAAATTTTATGCCCTGGGTTGTATGGAGGATGCCCTCCTGAATTTTCGTATGGCTCTTCATAAACACCCGGAAGAGACCGGACTCAACCTGAAGATTGCGGAAATTTATCTTTCCATGGGTCGGCTTACGGCTGCCGGCCGGATTCTAAGGCAGGCGAAAAAAGAACCTGCCAAGAACAATTCCATGCGAGAATTGGAGCGCCTGGACCAGGTAGCCAAATCAATACAACCTGGCGTTGGTGGCTTTCTGGAACAAATAACTTGAGATTACGATGAAACAGGTTATTTCAGTGGATATCATTATTTCGCTCTGTGCCCTGGTCGTTGGCGTTTTGTTGATTACATTGCGCCGTCAAAAGGGGAGCAGTTCTGCCAGCATTATTGCCTATGCCATTTGCCTCATCCTGGGGGCAATTTCCTTTTTTGTCATCTCCCAAACCAGCAATCCTCAAATTACCATTGTATTAAAAGTGTGTTTAACGCTTATTGTTGGTTATTTACCCGCATTTGTTTTTACATATATCCTGGGATACATCATCCAGAGCCGGCGTTTAGCCTATCGCATCCTTTTTGTATTGGCATTTATCCCTGCATTATTACTCGTGTTTTTTATTGCCCAGTCGGTCCCAGGCTTCCTCTTCTCAGACATGGAATCCAGGAATTTCATGGTTATCTCCCCGTTGGAGGTGTGGGGATGGTTGATCCTGGTTTATTCGATTGGCATTCTGGTCGCCTCCCTAATCCTGACCATATCCACATCCAGTTATCATCCAAAGCCTCTCAAACCCGGACCGCTGATTGCAATTAATGGTGCGATTCTTACCAGCATAGTTCTTGATAGTGTCAGTTTCACCAATCTTGTGCCGGTGATTACAGGATACGATTTAATGTTGGTCGGTTTCATAATAATTGGTGCAGTTTTTCTACTTATCAACTTGAAAATACCCCAAACCACATCGATTACCCGGGAAGAATTATTTGATAGTATTGACGATGGCATAATAATCATTAATAATGATGATGTTATTCTGGATCTTAATCCGGCTGCTGAGCGATTAATCGGTATTCAAACCCAACAGGCGTCTGGGAGTCCGGTTGACACGATATTGACAAACTGGAAAAGCATCTCCGGTCCTGGTGACGCCAGGGAGAAGGAGTTTAGAGGCAGTTTTACTCTCAACAAGCAATGGCACCATTTCAATGTCCGGATCAACAAACTGGATGATGGCAGGGGAAAAGTTATTATCTTGCGGGATATAACTGACCGGAAAGATACTGACGAAACGCGTCAACGCGCCCGCGAAGAAATGTTCAATCTACTAAGGTCATTTTTTAAATCAGCCAACACTTCCCAGTCTTCCCATGACCTCTTCAGGGATGTTCTTTTTCAAATTGCGTATACTTTTCATGCTGAAAGTGGAGCCATTACTTTGGTTGATTCCCTCGCAGGTTCCCCGAAATTAAAATTCACGGTAATGGCGAAACACGGCGCATTTATGGAGGATAAAGAGACTTTATCCAACCTTCAAGAGGCCTTGGTTGAATCAAAGTGGAACCTTGGGAACAAAGAACCGATCATTCTTTCAGATGCAAGCCAAAATTTGCAATTTACAAAAGTCTCAGAAAAATTCCGTAACCATTCCCTTGCAGTTTTCCCGTTGGCATACAACGAGCAATTGATGGGCGTGCTCATGCTTGCACGAACAGAGGCATCCGGTTTTAGTTCCGATGAAACCCTCCGCTTGGGAGTTTTTACCGAAGAACTGGCATCCTTTATCTATTCCGATCGTAAAAGAAAAGCTGATATTGCCCTGGCTGAACGCCACCGCCTCTCCCAGGACCTGCATGATTCAATCACCCAGAAGTTATATGGCCTGGTGACTTTGACAGAAGCCGTCAAGTTAGGATTGGAAACAGGGGCGACAATCGATGAAAACAGAATGGTGGATAGAATAAGCGAGAATGCCCGCCAGGCCCTGAAAGAAATGCGGCTCTTCCTTTTCGAGCTTGAACCGGTCGACATTGACAGGGATGGTCTCGTTTCAACCATACAACAGCGCTTGGCCTCGGTCGAGGGCCGCTCAGGTACCCAGGCGCGTATGCTTGCGGATAACGAGATTCTGTTATCAGCAGAAAAAGAAACCGAGATTTACTACATCGTTGAAGAAGCTTTGAACAATATCCTTAAGCACGCCAATGCCAAGACAGTGGTTATAAAAATGAAGCAAAGGAAAGCGTCAGTATATATCGAAATTGCAGATACAGGCTGCGGTTTTGACCCCGATAAAGTAGAATTCGGTGGGAAAGGCTTGGGAAATATAAAGGAAAGAGCAAAACGAATTAATGGCAAGTTAACAATCGTTTCTTCTCCAGATCATGGGACGACGATTACATTGGTCGTTCCACAATAAAAAAGTATACGGAAGGATCTCTCATGGAAAAAATTCGTGTTCTCATCGTCGAAGACCAGGCCGTGGTAAGAGAAGGTCTGGCAGCAATCCTATCTTTCCAGTCAGATATTGAAGTCGTTGGACAAGCAAGGGACGGGATAGAAGCGGTAGAGATGCTGGAAACCACTTTGCCAGATGTCATCCTGCTTGACCTCGTTATGCCCAGACAGGATGGGCTTACGACCATCCCCATTCTTAAGGAGAAAAGGCCAGATGTGCATATTCTGGTCCTGACAAGTTTCGCGGATAACGACCGCGTCTACCAGGCGATAAAGTCTGGAGCGCAAGGGTACATGTTAAAAGATGCTACCCATACTCAATTATTACAGGGGATTCGGGATGTAGCCCAGGGTCAGGCTACCTTGTACCCATCAATTGCGATGCGAGTAATTCGAGAGTTAAATAATCCCACCGAATTATCATATACCACCGAGCCCCTGACTCCCCGCGAGCTCGAGACATTGCGTCTCATCTCAAGCGGTTTGAGCAACCAGGAGATCAGCCAAAAGTTATTCGTTCAAGAATCCACGGTGGCGAAATATGTCAGCAATATCCTGGATAAACTTCATTTAGCCAACCGTACTCAGGCTGCTCTATATGCTGTCCGTAAAGGAATTACCGAGTAACCACCCATCGTTTAACTTCCCTTATTCATTAGAGTTCCCAAAGTACCAGGATTCTTGATAAAGTAAATTTATTGGTGTCTACTACTGACAACCGGTGAGCCCTCAAAACGTTGGGGGCTTACTTGTTTTACATACTCTGTAGATTTATCCCAGGCATTCCTGGGTAGCCTTTTTTTGCCAGGATTTATTTTATTCTGATGGCGTTATTTGACGGGGGAATACCATAAAAACATGGCGATTCTTTTCCATTTTCCTTCCTAATTCATACTCGTATATTGTCTAAAGAAATAACGGGTTTCTGCGGTTTCCTGTTCGGACAAAAAGCGAGAAAATAGGTTTGATCCATTTTGAGAATATGCCATTGTAGGATGCACATCAGCCTTCTTTCAATGTAATCTCAAATGAATGAATAATTTCATGTGGGATTTGGTCCGAAAAACTAGGAAAGAAAATGTTCTTTGGAAAAATTACCCTCCAGCTAAGCGAAGAAAACCGGCTCATCCTGCCTGCCTTTTATCGTGAGGCAATGAAACAACCTGCTTATATAACTCAAGGATTTGACCGGAATCTTTTTCTATTGTCTCAACCGGCTTTTAATGCAATGTCTGCCCACGTGATGGCCACCAGCATTTCAGACCCCCTGGCTCGTCTCTTGAGCAGGCTGTTCTTGGGAAGCGCAGCTGAAATCGCGATGGATGGTTTGGGGCAGATCCTGCTACCATCCGACCTGTGCGAATATGCCGGTTTAGGCAGGGAAATAATAATTGTCGGGCAGGGTGAATATTCAGAAATATGGTCCCCTGCCGAATGGCAAAAACAACAAGATAGTTTAAACGATCATGATGCAAATGCCCATCGTTTTGAGAAATTCCATGTTGCTCTTACTTGAAATCCTGCATAGGAATGTTACTGAAATACACCGGCTTAGAAATCCTGGAGAACTGCTATGACTATACTTGGAGTTGATATTTCAAAGTGGGATGGAAATTGGGATGCCGCCAAAGCCAAACAGGCAGGTGCCACGTTTGCCTTCATAAAAGCATCTCAAGCCACGTTCACTGATCCCCAGTTCCTGGCTAACTGGCAAAAAGCCAAGGAAGCTGGGTTACTGCGGGGAGCCTACCACTACCTGGATTACACCAAACCCGGTCTCGATCAGGCGAATTACTTTGCCGACCTCTTGAAAAACGATCCGGGCGAACTTCCGCCCACGATTGATTATGAACTTCGCCGAACAGATAACAACCCTTCGGCTGCGCTCGGATTCTTGAGGGATTGCCTGGACCAGTTGATCAAACGAACGGAATTGTTCGCGGATGCGGCTGTCAAGAAACCAATGATATATACCGGGCCTGCATTTTGGACTGAGTATGGTGACCAGACAAAAAGCGACTATTGGATCCAATTTCCCCTATGGATTGCCCACTGGATCACTTCCAGCGCTCCCATAGTTCCTCCACCGTGGACCATGTGGCAATTCTGGCAATTTACTTCAAAAGGTCCGGGTGAAGCTTTTGGATCTGAAAGCCTTACCATGGATATGAACCGGTTTAACGGTACGTTAAATGAGTTAATGGAATTTACCGGGATCAGGATCCCGGTCGTAAATCTTAGCGAGCTATTTGATACGCTGGCTGGAAAAGTTACAGACCTGGAAGGGATCGTTGGCAAGATCAATAAAGCTGGAACCGATTCTGCCTCAGGTATATCCGGGCGGGTTGACACCCTGGAAGGGCAAGTCACAAACCTGGGTGGATCGCTGAAGACTCTGCAAACTAGCCTGATCCAGCGTATTGCAGCGGCTGAACAGAAAATCTCCGAACTGGAAAACTCACCTTACACCCCGCCGGCTCCAGTAACACCACCTTCTGACCCGGTGATTCCTGTAACGCCCCTGCCGGATCCGGTGATCCCAGATCCAATCCCGTCAGACCCGGTTGTTCCGGTAACACCCCCATCAGACCCGGTAGTCCCGGAAACACCTCCTTCAAGTAACTTCATCTATGCCACGTGTATCACCAGTGCCCTTAATGTACGCAGCGGTCCAGCCGCATCCTATCCATTCGTGGCGGGGTTGCAGTATGGGCAACGCGTGAAAGTGATTGATCGCCAAAATGGCTGGGCGAAATTTGAATCGCCTGCAGGATGGAGCAGCGAAGCTTATCTATCTTTTGACCAGAATAGTACTCCTGCTCCCGTGGAAACCCCCCAACCGGCTCCCACCACTGGGACCGCTGGGATCTGCAATACCAGCGGGTTGAATGTTCGCAGCGGGCCAGGTGCCACGTATCCAATTGTTGGAGGTTTGACCTATGGTCAACGGATAAAGATACTCAGCCACAATAACGGATGGGCGCAAATCCAGACTCCGGCGGGCTGGTGCAATGAGAGCTATCTAAGCTTTGCATAAGATTACCCATCTGCGATTTATTGAGCGTAGTTACCTGCCGATAAAACCGGATCAATCCATTATCTTGGGCCTAGACTAAAATGACAACCTACGAATATATAAAAGCGAAGGATTTTGACAGGGCCTGGTTGAACTTTGAACTGGATCTTCCCCTGGCGCCTGGAAAAAATGGGCAACCCAACCCATTTTATATTTCCAGGCCGGGCAACCCAATTAATGAATTGGTTGATGCTATCATGGCACCTTTCTTCCGGCCCCCAAAGTTCTTTTTTTCCGGCCATCGTGGTTGCGGAAAAACGACAGAACTCCTGCATATCCTCTCCCACCCTGAGATCAATAAAAAATTCTGGCCGATCAACTTCAGCATCAGAGAAGAAACCGATATCGTTGATCTCGATTTCCACGATGTTTTATTAGCCATCGGCAGTCAAATGTATCGAAATTACAGAAAGAATGGCGGGGAGATCCCGGAACAATTACTCAAGCAATTGAATGGTTGGAAAGGAAGAGTCGAACAGGAAGTTAAAACTGTATTATCAGGGAACTCTTCCTATGAATTTGGCGGATCTCTTGACGCGTTCTTTGTAAACGCCGGTATGAAAATGAAGCTGGAGCCCAAAACCCGCATCGAATTGCGGCAGGTTTTCGAGAAAGATATCACCGGTTTGATTGACGTGATAAATATGATTTCCGCGGCAATTTACTCAAAGGAGAAACGAATTCCGCTTCTCCTGATTGATGACATGGATAAACCTGATCTCAATAAAGCCACCGCCATATTTCATGATCGTCGTGAAATCATGATGCAACCCAATTGTGCCATCATTTATACGGTCTCAAGTGCCTTGTTTTACAGCAAGGAATTTGATGCCATTCGAGACCAGGCGATTTTTCTTCCAAATGTCAACTTGCACCCGTTCAAAGAACCTGAAAGACATATTATCGAAGGATATGACACCTTACGCAGATTTGCTCACGTAAGAATGGATCAGTCTTTGATCGATGGACAAGCATTGGAGGATGCAATCACTTATAGTGGAGGGGTTTTCCGGGAAATGGCAAGGATCATGCGTTCCGCCATCGGGTGCGCCAGGCGTCGAAAATCTGCCAGGATCATTGGAGATGATATCGAATGGGCGGCGACAGAAATCCGTAACGAATACCGGCGGATTCTGGATAAGAATGATCTGCTTTACCTGAAGAAGATCTATGAGCATAATCGTCTGGAGTATAACGATCGCTTGAGGCCCTTGCTTCAATTACTGGCCATCCTGGAATATCGGGACAGCGAAAACTGGTGCGATGTACATCCTGTACTTAAGAGACTCGTAAATGAAGAATGAAACTCCCCACCTGGAACAGGATTTAGGTCTCTCGTTCCAAGACCGAATCGATATTCTCTACCATGAGATTGAATTAGCCGTGAGGTGGGATCGGCCCTCCATCTTATTTGCTATTTATCGGTCCGATGCCATCCGGGATGAAGTCAATACTCTCCTGAAAGAAAAACTAAACGGTATAGCCCAGAGAACGCACTTCGTAAAAACAAACCACAAGGATCAATTTGATTTTCTTGCACAAATTCCTCCCCTGCCGGAGCTGTCACAAACAGTGCTGCTGATTGACGGTTTTAATTGGGAGTGCGGGAAAGAAGGCGTGCGTGTCTTTAAAGAGTTCAATAAACACCGGGAATATTTCATTGACAATAACATCCGCGCTATTTTCTGGTTGTTTGAAAACGAGGTTTCGGATTTTGCGGCGAATGCAACAGAGTGCTGGATTCTCCGGCATCGCATGGTTGAGTTTGTGGATATTCCTCATCCAGGTACAGGTTTGATCCAATCACAAGAGTCTCTCATGCTGGCAGAGAAAGTTCCTCTGTCTGACGTTACTTCATCGGGCGATTCTATTGAGAAGACAGTGGCTTTACGGGATGGCGAGAAAGTAAATGGATCCCATGCAAATGGGCTGCTAAGTTTGGGTATTCTTTTTTGGAGGAAGGGCAATCCCCAGAGAGCCCTGAAGTACCTACAGGCATCAGCAGAAATGTCCATGGCACTCTCCGACCATTCCCTGCAAGCTCAATGTCAAAATGCGCTTGCCCTGGTTCAAGTAGAACTTGGAAACATTGAAGGCGCCGTATCTGCTTACCAGAGTGCAATCTCGCTCTCCCCGGAATCTGGATTCCTGTGGAACAATCTGGGGCAAACCCTTGCGAAAAACGAGATGAATGAAGAAGCGATTAAAGCTTATCAACAAGCGCTATTATGCTCCCCCCAGGATTTTCTCAGCTGGGATGGTATTGGTCATTTATTCCTCAAGCTTGGGGCATATCAAAATGCCATCTCTGCATTTGAAAAAGCCCTTGAAATAGCCCCCTATTACGAATTTTCCTGGGCTGGGTTGGGAAACGCGTACCTGGAGGCTGGTCAGCTGGAGAAAGTGGAAGAGCCCCTTCGCAAGGCAGTTGAATTGAATGTTCAAAGAATTGATGCCTGGTTGAACCTGGGCAAATGTTTTACTCAACAGGATCGTGGTCTCGATGCCATCGCTGTATATCATCGGGCGATCGAATTCAACCCGCAGAATGCGGATATATGGGATGAGCTCGGAAAGCTTCACTTGCAAATGCAGAACTATTCTGAAAGTATCCTGGCATTTCAAAAGGCTATTTCCCTGAATCCGCAGGACGGCGAAAAAACTGTCAGACTGGCATACGCGCTATTTCAGATAGGCGATTATGAAACTTCGGCCTCGGTCTATGAAGGGGGCATCCCATTATTTAATGATGCTGTCACCCGGGCAGAAATCTTGAATCGTTTGGGAGATACTTACCTGCAAATGAAGAATTATGAAAAAGCCATTGCAGCCTACGAACAGTCTGAGCAATTGAGTAATAAATGTAAGAATAAGGGCGATGAAGAAACTAAGTCAATTGAAGACACCCAGCTCACTGATCCAACCGATGATAAAAAAATGGAACCTGGTGATTCAAAAGAAGAAAGAGGTGAAATCATGAATGAAGCCAATCATATATTCGACTTGAAGAGCGCTGCAGAATGGAATGAACATGGCAATTCACACCTGAAAGCTGGCGCTTATAACGATGCCATCGTCGCATTCACTAAGGCGATTGAAATGGCACCCGACGCATGTTGGCCCTATATCCAGAACCTGGCCCACGTCCATTACCAAAAAGGCAAGGCGATAGGCAAACAAACAGTTGGGATCACTGAAGATCCAGATCTATGGGAGGGAGAAGAAGATGTGGATCCAGCCTCTCTCAACGGTTATGATACCGTTGCTGATCCAAAACGAAGCGATGCTAACGAAGAACCTGGGCTGGAAAAATCAAACCGGAATGATCCGCTGATTCAATCGACCAACGGGGAAGAAACTGAAAAGGCAAGCATTGAACTCATGGATTCTGCAGGTTGTTGCTTGAATGAGAACCCCGCAACTGTTTCAGGGGGGGAAGAAAAAGTGTCCAGAAGTATGGCGGGGGCTGGCACAGCGCAGACCGGGGTTCCACAAAACACAGCTACCGGAGCGATACCATCCCCTGCAATTCCTGGTAAACCTCAATTCATGGATGAGACTCCCCAAAATTCCATCGACTGGAATGATTTGGGGAATATGTATACCAATGCCAAGAAATTTGATAATGCAATCGAGGCCTATAAGAAAGCGATTGAGATGAATCCAAAATACGGTCAGCCGTACACCAATCTGGGATTTATTTACTATCGGCTGGCGAAATATGAAGTGGCTGTCAGGCTCTACCAGAAGAGTATTGATCTGTTGGAAACCCAGGAAGACAAAGCGATTTCCTGGAATAGGCTGGGTGATGCTTACAGGCGGTTGGGCGATTATGGGAATGCCTTGGCAGCCTACCAGAATGCCAGTGAAATGGCACCCGTAGGAAACCCTGTAATGGCTCGCGCCAGAGCAACTTTATTAGCCAATATTGTTGTAGGGTAATCTTGAGGCCGAGATGAGCGACGCATTGCTCTGGAATGAGTTGGGAAATATCTACTTGAAGATCGGGTCACCCGAGGAATCAATTTCTGCATTTACTAAGGCGATTGATTTAGACCCCGATTCTGGATGGCCGTATTGCAACCTTGGAAATGTATATTTCCTGACGGGCGAATTTGGGCGGGCTCTTTTCCTGTTCCGTAAAAGTATTCAATTAATGGATGCTCCTGAAGACCAGGCTGCTGTTTGGAATAAAATCGGCGATGCATACCGGGCTTTAAAAGACATCGATAATGCAATCCAGGCTTATAAAAAGGCCGATGATTTGGATATGAAGTCATCCCCGTCGGAGCAAAGTGCTGGGAGAAAACCTGGCAACCAGTCCAATCTTCGAGAAATGTTTAAATCAGAAAAGATCGTTCCAGAAACGGTTGTTTCGCCATCTGCAGCTACTAAAATGGTAATACACAGGGAAACGCCTCCTGAGAGTCAGGAGCTTGCGGTTGGTTTTCAACCAATAACTGAGGGGAAAAATCATGTGGAGACCTATGCGATACCGGATCAGCCCAAAACGAAGCCACCTGTTTTTCCCAAGCCAAACGGGAACAGCGATCAAAATATGACTGTTTCGCCGGTCAGTAACCAACAAAAAGGAACTTATATTGACAGGGAAGTGGAAAATTCTCCTCACCCCAGCGAAAAACCGTTCATTGTCATCCCCGCCTCCGTTGAAATGGTTGAACGCGTTCCGGAAGAAGGCAAATCCCAGGTTGGCCCTGAAGCAATGACGAGTCCTTCCAGGTCCATAAAACAGGAGGTGGCCCCTGCCGGAAAGCCAACAAGCCAATCCAATGGTAAACCCGGCATTGATAATCTGGAAGAAATACTTGCCAAGCTTAATATTTATGAGAATATAACCCGGGTCAATCCAATCAATGATCGTGCTTGGGACACACTGGGGAAATTGTATAAATCGTTGGGCAGGTATAAAGATGCCATAGGCGCCTATCAGAAGGCTATTGAAATCGCTCCTGAACGGGAAGTCTATTATTATTACCTGGGTTTACTTTACTCGGTCGAACAACAACATGAAGAGGCAGTCAATGCTTTTCAGATCGTTCTCCGGAAGAACCCGGATTATGTTCTGGCTCACAGTGCCCTGGCAGGTGTCTATCACCGTA
>CAIKOL010000365.1 GCA_903829085.1 uncultured Anaerolineales bacterium
AGCAACCACGCGAGAAGACGACCACCGTACTGGACGGGCTGCGTGCCCTGGCACCAGCCGGCTGCTTGATCCGCCATGAACGCGGCTGCTCGATCGTCGACAACGATCTTTCCGGCCTCCCCGCGGCGGTCAGCGCAGCCCGGGCAGCCGAAGTGGTGGTGGCTGTGGTGGGCGATGCCCTGAAGTTCGTTGGGGAGACGCAAAGCACCGCCACGCTTGAACTGCAGGGCGGACAGGTGGCACTGCTGGATGCACTGGAGAAGACCGGCAAGCCAATGGTCATCGTGCTGGTGAACAGCAAGCCGCTGGTGCTGCCGCCCTCAGCCAGGCGGGCCGCGGCGATCCTCGAGGGCTTCAACTCCGGAATGGAGGGCGGACGCGCACTCGCCGAAGCGTTGTTCGGCCAACTGAACCCATCCGGCAAGCTCACCATCTCGATCCCGGTGCACGTGGGCCAACAGCCGGTGTTCTACAGCCAGGTGCGCGGTCAGCACGGCGACCGCTATGCAGACCTGCCCCAGGAGCCACTCTTCCCCTTCGGCCATGGGCTGAGTTATACGCACTACCGCTATTCGAATCTGCGGCTCAGCACGCCCACCCTGGCTCACGAGCAGGCGGCAGAGGTAACCGTCGATGTGGAGAACACCGGCCCGCTTGCAGGCGACGAGATCGTACAGGTCTACGTGAGCGACGTGGTGACCTCGGCGACCTGGGTGAACAAGGCGCTCAAAGGCTTTGCCCGTGTGCCCCTGGCACCCGGCGAGAAGCAGACGGTACGCTTCGAACTGCCGTGGGAAGCCTTCCAGATCGTGGATGCCGAGGGCCACAGCGTGGTTGAACCGGGTGAATTCGAGATCCTCGTCGGGCCCTCGTCACGCGCTGGCGATCTGCTGAAGGCGTCGCTGCATGCAGAGTGAGCTTTCAACCAGCACAATCAGTCGTTTTCCAGAAGCTCGATCACCGCTCCAAGCTGTTCCTGCCCATCCACATAGGCATAGCGCCCACCCTGATAGTCGCCGCGCTGAACCAGGCGCAAGCCGTGTTCCTGCAAGCCCTGGATATGTTTCTCCATGCCTTTGATCTCAAAAGCAATGTGATGGAGACTCGAACCGTGAGCGACGAGTTGATCATTCCAGGTGCTGGGCTCGCCCAGGGGTTGGATCAATTCCAGGGCAACCTGCCCAAGATCGAAGAAGGCCAGTTTTGCCCGGGCTGACGAGGGTTGGTCTTGATACCGGGTGTGAGCGCTGTCGAGCGGGTCAGTGATGATGATGGAGGGGGGTTCCACTCCCAAGATCTGCGACCAGGCTTGAACGGCAGCCTCGATGTTCTCGACCACCACACCAATCTGCATGGCTTTATTATCACCCAACGAACTTGAGGTCATCGGTAAACACTCCTTCCTGGTAAAAAACGAGTATCTTCTCAAAAATCCGGGGTGTGGGTTGTTTTTGAGAAGCTACAAAAACTATGCTCGTTTCAAGATGGCTTCGATGCGGCTCATCTGTTCCGGTGTCAGCGGGCCAAACTCCATCGCCCCGGCATTCTCCTCCACCTGTTTTACAGTGCGGAAGCCGGGGATGGGAATGGTCTGGGGGCTGCGGGCCCAATTCCAGGCGAGAGCTCCCTGCGCCACCGTCCGGCCGCGGCTGGTAAGGATCTCCAGGATGGCATCCCGCATCGCCAACCAATCCGGGTTGGGCTGACCATTCTTAAAGTACTTCATCCATTGCGGGCTTTTTTGGCCGCGCACGTCATCGGCAGAGACCTGTGTGGTGGGGGTGTATTTTCCAGTTAGAAGCCCCATCGCCAGCGGCCCGCGGTTGATGGCAGCCAGGTTGTGCTGCTCGCAGAAAGCGATCATGGCCGGGTTGTCATCCAGCACATTCAGTTGCAATTGAATGGAGGTGCATTTCGGCCCCTGGGCAAAGACCCCCGCCCGGTCGACGAAATCGGTGCTCCAGCCATAGGCGCGGATCTTACCCGCCTGCACCAGGTTTTCAAGCGTCTCCCGGACCGGGGCAGCGTTTTCAGCAGGAAACCCATTGTCATGGAATTGATACAGGTCAATGTAATCGGTATCCAAACGGCGCAGGGAATCTTCACAGGCTGTGCGGATGCCTTGCGGCGAGATATCCGCGCCCATCACCTGGCGCGTGCCTTCGTCGAACACGGCGTTGAATTTCGTGGCAATGACCACCTGTGACCTGCGCCCGGAAACGGCGCGAGCGAGCACCCGTTCACTGTGGCCTGCGCCGTAGACATTGGCCGTATCGAAGAAATTTACGCCTCGCTCCAGGGCGGCATGGACGGCGCGGATCGATTCCTCGTCATCCACCTGCCCCCACCCAAGCGGTGTCTCCCCATCCCAGAATGGGCCCCCGATCGCCCAGCAGCCCATCCCCAATGCACTCACTTCGATCCCAGAACGTCCTAAAGTACGTTTCATGATCTGCCACCTCATAATCTTGGTTCAGGAGAAGTTCGCAATTTGAGTATGTGCAGCTTGACTGCACACACTCAAATTGCGGTACTTCAATAATTATCAGATAGATACTTAATCGCTGCCCGGCGTTTGAACCTGGCGCAGCACCCCGGGGCGGAGCAGTGGGCCAGGGGTGGAATGGAACTCAGGCAATGCCGGCCATGTAGGTCAGCGCGATCGTCCCGGGACCCGCATGGGTGCCAACGACGGGACTGAGGGGGCAGCACAGGGTTTCAACGGGATCCAACCTGGCCCGGGCAGCCTCCAGCAGCGAGAGTGCTTCTGCCTCAGCGTTGGCATGGACGGCGGCCAGGCGTACCGGAGCCCGGTCCCCAATACGCTGCACTGCCAGGTCCAGGAGGCGTTCAACCGCCTTGCGCTTGGTGCGCACTTTTTCCACCGATTCAATGCGCCCGTTCTGCATTTCCAGAATCGGCCTGATGTTCAATGCAGTACCCAGCAGCGCCTGCGCCCCGCCGATCCGCCCGCCGCGGCGTAGAAATTCAAGGGTCTCTACGATAAACAGAACGCCACTCTGGTCACGAGCCTGCTCGGCGATCTTCAGACAATCCGCCAGGCTTTCCCCGGCCTGGGCCGCACGGGCAGCGGTCAACACCGGCCAACCCATGGCCATGGTGGTCGAGAGCGAGTCGAGGATGGCGATCTTTTCACGCGCCTGGGGCAGCATTTCGACCGCCTTCAGGGCCGACTCAACCGTGCCGGAAAATTTCGAGGAGATGAAGATACCCAGCACATCGAAGCCCCGCTCGAGGAGATCTTGAAAGGACTTCTCCATGACGGCGACCGTCACCTGCGAGGTGGTGGGCATCGTTTTGGAAGCGGATAACCTTTTGTAGAAGTCGGCAGGTTTAATATCCACCCCGTCCAGAAAGGTTTCGTTCTCCCAGATGATGGTCAGCGGAATGACGCCGATCGCATATTGCTTCAGCAGATCAGCGGGGAGATAGGCAGTGCTATCGGTGACAATGGCTACTTTTGACATGTCGGCTCCTTCACGCGAAGCCTGAATTTTACCCAAGTTAAGATATTGTGGCAATATCGCTAAAGAAGCTGAATACGGCTTTCTCAAAGTCGGGGTTTGGGGTGTTTCAGGGCAGCTTTGCTGCCCTGAAACACCCCAAGACCTTCTTTTCCCCCGCCCTGGGGCGGGGATACCCTGGCTCTCTCAAGAACCTGCGCTATTTGGAGTAGACTTTGAGAAAGCCCTGAGAAGCTGAAAGGCTCAAACTGAAAAGTGAAAGAAGGGAAAAAGGAAATATTGATTGGGGAAAACGGAGTATAAAAAAATCACACGGAGTATAATATTCATAGGCGGGGTAAATCTTCCTCCGCCAGGAGCTTGGGATGAAGAAAAATAGTATTACTCTTGGCAGCTTTTTTAGTGCGCTGGCGGCTCTTTCTCTCATCCTTTCGAGCTGTACACCTGAACCAACGCCGACCTCACCACCTACCCCCGTCTCAAGTACGGTTTCAAGCAATACCCTCACCCCTCTACCTCCGGCATCGCCAACCGCCACCTTCACCCCCACGGCAGGAATTGGCTCCAACTGGACGCGCCTGGCGGACGGGATGGCGATGGTATATGTACTGGAAGGCAACTTTTCCATGGGCGGGCCTCTTACCGACGATCAAAAGCCAAGCCACACGGTGTACCTGGACGCCTTCTGGATCGACCAGACGGAAGTGACCAATGCCATGTACACCCAGTGCGTACAGGCGGGAGCCTGCCAGCCACCCTCCCTCACATCCTCCAGCACGCATGACAATTACTATCACGATTCACAATATGCAAATTACCCGGTTATTTGGGTGGATTGGATGAAAGCCCAGGCATATTGCAATTGGGCCGGGGTACGCCTACCCACTGAAGCCGAGTGGGAAAAAGCCGCACGCGGGACGAGCGGGAAACCTTACCCGTGGGGCTACAGCCTCCCGAGCAGCGATCGGCTGAATTTCAATTCCAGTGTTGGCGATACAACTGCCGTGGGCAGTTATCCATCCGGGGCCAGTCCGTATGGAGCGCTGGACATGGCTGGCAACGTTTATGAGTGGACTTCGGACTGGTACGGCGATACGTATTATGCGAATTCGCCGGCCTCCAACCCACAGGGTCCTGCAAGCGGACTATATCGGGTGCGGCGGGGCGGCGGATGGGACTCGTATGATTCTCTGGTCAGGACCACCTTCCGTATCAATAGCAAGCCGGTGGTTGCCCTCAATGACATCGGTTTTCGTTGCGCCCGTTCTGCATCTGCCCCCTATACATATGTTGCCCCTACAATAGCGCCGACCTCGACCCCTTCGAAACCTGACCTGGCGGATTTTTTCGCGCGCTGTCCCACTGCGGATGAAATTGCAGACGTCAATGCCCGCCTGAAAATCACCTTTGAGGGCGATCCAACTGCAGACACGCTCGCCTGTACTGCCGCGGCCGGATCCGCGGATCTGACTCCCATCCAGAAGAAAGCCTACCAAACCATCATCATCATGAAATATCTGCAGTTTGATGAACCACTGCCCTGGACTGATAAACAGCTCTATGACTGGTTCACGAGCTCGATCGAAGGCATCCGGTTTATCTATACTCCATATAAACACAACTACGATCCCAGCAATCCCCCCCCGCCCAGTTTCTGTTGCGATCCCGCTCATGTCATTGACATCAAGTATTCAGAGATAAATTTCCTGATGACAAAAGAAGTGTGGACCAACGGTGAAATGGGAGCCGGATTGGCTGACATTACAGGCTTGCTCATCCACGAGGCCCGCCACAACGAATTTGGGGCCCACACTTGCGGAGATATTGACAAGACTCCGGCTGAAATGGGCGCTTCCGGCGTGCAATATTACTTCTTCATGTGGCTGGCCTATCACAGCGACCCGGATTTCCTCAGGGCACCAGGCGACATCATCGATCCTACCACTGGTCGGGTTACACAACCTGATATGTACCTCAAATCGGCACTGTATAATGCGAACAGCATCTGGAATTCTGCATTCTGTAATGAACCGACTCAGACCCCGGGTCCCTTGATCCTTAAGCCATAAGACGCAATCACTGCCCTGTCAGAATGAATTAATGTGCCCCGCTGGAAAGAGTTCAGCGGGGGCACTTTGATAGACAATTCCACCCGAAAGGAGGGGCAGGTCTCTCCCCTTGCGGGGGTCCCGAAAGAACCGGGATGATATGCTTCGCGAGGAACTGTCCCTACTAATTATTCGTCCCGGAAGAGTAGCGGGATATTCATTTGTATCCTCTAAAAAGAGGAAACAAATAAATCGGTGGTGAGAGGGGATTCTCGAGCAGGAGGTCCTTAATTATCATATGCCCTTGCTAGCCTTGATCTTTTATGGGAATTATTTTTAAGCAAATCAAATAATTCGATCAGGGTTAAGAAACAAAGATATTGGTATCCAGGACCAGGCGCATTACTTACCTGCTCGCACCGCGCGGATCTCGGCTTCAATATCCGTTGAGGTGACCATGAATTTTCTGGCAACCTTGCGCGCATCCTTGATCGCCTGGTCATATTCCTGCTCCAGTGTCGGCTCATCCTTTAAACTGATCTTCAGATAACGAACAAACGCAAGCACATCGGCGCGCCGGTCGGCCGGCAGGCTGGAAATTTCCTTGAGAAGAGACTGTTCAAATGTTGTCATGGTTCACCTTATTTCAATTATACATCTCAACGCATGTTGCAGAATAACCTCCATCCAGCGCTTTCTCGGACATAAAAAGCTGAACTCCACCATGATCTACACCTGCACCCACCGCAGGTGCGGTGCGCCCGTGCCCATGACAAGAATGTGGCCGAGGATTATTTCCAGGCGATGGAACGCGTGGAGCAGCGACTGGATTTTTCTCCAGTTCAAAAAGAAGAACTTAACTCTGAAGTTGTTAATGAGCAGGAGCGATCTCAATTGCTCATTTTTGCAGAACAACATGCTCAACCCGAGATTTGTTATTGGTTCTTCTTCAGGATTGACTTCATATAAACCGTACTTTTCGCTAATTGATTGAACAATCGGGAGAAAATCGGGATGGGATGGTAATAATGTACCTAAAATTGCGATTCTTTCATCGCTTATATGACCTCATATTTCTAATAGTTCATGATGTATACTCACCATGGAAATAAACGAAACCGGATGGGAATTCATCTTATGAGTATCAAGAGGGAGGGTACTATAATGATAGATGAAGAATATTTGATTCATTTTACATCGATGAAAACCGATAATAAGAAATATAAAAATGATGATGACCGAGATGAGAAAGGTTTTGACTATCTTCTTGGAATAATAAAAAATGGATTTATGTTTGCATCCAATCCAACTTATACACCGAAAAAGAAGAATAATAAAACGGGAACTGAATTGCGAATTGAAATGGTATGTTTTGCAGAATTGTCTTTATCGGATATCGTGAAAGAAAAGGATAGGTTTGGAAATTTTGGAATTTGTATGAAAAGAGAGTGGATGGAAACATATTCTGGACAACCTGTATTATATTCGTCTCCTTCATCGGTAAACAATTCAATTCTTTTATTAATGGATGATTTGATATATACTTCTTACAGGGTGTTCCAAGGAATTAAAGACGATCGAATAAATCAACTTTCTTTGGATATGGCTTATTTAAGCATACTTTTCCAAGGAATAACTGAACCTATATCTCATAAAAAAGAAAAAGAAGTACGGATAATTTATAACCCTCGTAATAAGGTGCTAGACAAAGATGTTTTTAGTAAACCAAAGCAGGAAGAAGTAAATAGTGCAATAGTTTATTCATCGTCTCCTTTTTTACCTATTTCTAGTGGCGATGATGCTGAATATTTTATTATTCCAAAAAGATATAGAGCTAAATTTTGTGATAGAGTAATAAATAGAAAATCTAATGAGAAAAAGATCCGGTTTATTGAAGATATTAAAAGTTGATAACTGATCTTTGTGGAGAGGGTTAGTGATAAATTAATAATAAAAGCATCGGTATTTATGAACTACATCCTTGAGAGATTAGTTCAATAAACGGAGATTCATCATGCTAATTACCATCGATAGAGGAATGATAACGATAAAAGACGCAGCTAATGGAATTGATTACAAAGGTGCATTTACAGGGGATAGATTTCAAAATAGTAAGTCCATCGTGTTTTGCGAAATTAATACAGGCAAGGTTTGTAAACTATTGTTATATAAGGAAGGAAGAATTACTGAAATTGCAGAAGACAGTGAAATTGAGATTTTCTATTCCGACTTAAATATTGATCATATATTGTTCACGAAAAAAGGGAAGAATAAGAAACCATTATTAATGGATTTGTACTTATATGATAAAGGGAAAGTAACTATCCTACATAGAAAAATAAACCGCGAATGTTTTTCTCGCTTAATTCTTAATGATACTGTGGTATTTATTTATCTTGCTTTAGGTTCATCAAAAGCAAAAGTACTTGATTTGTGGGATGTATATGAAGCAGATATTAATGGTAGTGAAAAATTAATCGAGACGGACGTAATAAAGAGCGATGTATTTCTATCTCGCAAAAATGAATTAAAGTATATCCTTTGCAAATGGATAACATCTGAGAGTGGGCAATCCATCCAGGGTTTTGGCGATAAAAGTTTTACACAAAGAAAATTTTCATTGGTCATCATAAATGGGACTAAACGAAAGGAATTTTATATTGATTTTCATCCAGAGAACAGTGACTTCGGTATAAGTTTTTTAGGCTTTTTAATTCTGATTTGGAGTCAGAAGTTGTACTATAGTAAGGAAAAGGACGTAGTTTATATACCGGAAAATTCTCCCTGTTCTTTATTCCTTGTTGATACAGAATCTCTTGAATTACTTGTTCTTGATGTAATAAGTGATAGTGAACATCACTATTCGCTGTATATGCCTAATCATTTCATCAGTAAGCACTTAGCTATAAATGAGTATGTGGATGTAGAAGAGCTTGCTCAAGAGGGAGTTAACATAGAACCAAGTGTAATAAATAATCATCCTCAATACTTTAGGAGCGAAAGGAAGAGCAATAATAATTTAGATTATCAATACAATATATATTTCAGTCGAGAAGGTAATGAGTTATTTAATATAGCAATAGAACTCTCCCAATTGGCGGACAGGTCATTGATATTTGACAGCCCATATCCACTTGATAATAGCCAAAATGTTTTACTATCATACAGCGAAAAAAACATTGAGAATTTTTTAGTGATGCAAGAATTATTCTCTACTAAATCCCTGGCAAATTCTCAAATTACATTTTTAATTTATGGCATTGACATACGAATTATTATGAACAATTTAGACGGTTTTAAATATTCTTCTGGGTTCGATCTTGAGAAATTTGAACGTATACAAAAAATAATTAGTGAACTAAAAAAATATTATCAAATTAAAAGCAATTATGAACTGAAAGATATATTAGAAACTAATATATTATCTAATTACTGTATCTACACTGAAATTACTGTGGAAGAAGCAGCGAAAAAGTGTTATAAAAATATTATCAAGGAAGTTGAACATAAATTGATAAAAGAAAATAGACTTCCAACAAAATGGAAATCTGAGCAGAAGTTATTTAGGTTAGTAAGTAGGTTTTTTGAAGATACGATATTTCACTACACAGATGAATGGATAAGTCCTCAACATATAGACATTTTCATTCCTCAAATTCAATGTGCCATTGAATATCAAGGGGAACAACATTTTTTAAGTTCTGATTATTTTGGGGGAGATGATTATCTTGAGAATAGGAAACTATTAGATGATAGGAAAAGATATCTTTGTAAAGAAAATGGAATAATCCTGATTGAATGGCGATATGATGAACCCATAAATGAAGTGATATTAGATAAGAAACTGCGTGCTATACATATACATATACCCAAAGAACAACTAGAAATGGATTTTTAAATAACCAAGGCCGTCGGTGCGTTCCACGCTTGTCACGGCATGGGGCTTATCCTGGGAATAGGTATAGGCGGCGTTGGTATAGCCTGGCACAGGAGTGGGAGTTGGGTTGTGCACCCCCGGATCGGAGCAATTCCATCGATTGTCTAAAATTGCACAATTGGATTGACTCACTTTGTGAATTATAGTATTATAGCCATAAGGTTATAGAGGAGGCTGCATGGGTAAGAGCAAGGGACTTGTCAACCTGATCTGCGAATACAACGATGCCCTTTCGGACCCGCAGCGGGTCAAGATGATGAAGATCATGGCCTCCAACCCGGTCAACACCGTTTCGGTCAGCGACATTGCTTCAATTCTGGGCATTTCCCAGCCGGCTGCCACCCGGCACTTGAATATCCTCCACCAGGTGGACCTGATCGACCGGAAACGGGTCGGCACCCGCGTCTTTTACGCCCCAAATATCACCGCGATCGATGAATATCACCACCTCCTTGAACTTGCCTTTGTCAAGGGGTTTTCACCCTGCCCTTATGGATTCAAGTGCGATGAATGCCCCAAGGCAGACACGTGTGAATGATGAGGAAGCCTCTTCGGTTTCCTCTTTTTTTGCCGGTATTTATAACCATATTTGAATAAGGGTATGAATTAGACCGCGGACAGGTTGGTACCATTTGAATAATAACCAAGGAGTGACCATGCAAAAGAAAACGATCATTGTGGGGGGCGGTATGGCAGGCATGGCCTGCGCCATGCAGCTCCTGGAAGCAGGTCGTGATTTCCTGCTGATCACCGACGTACTGGGCGGGCGGATCATGTACTCGGAGGAAGCAAAAGTGAACTTCGGGGCGTACTTCGTGATGGGGAATTACAAGCACGCCAAGGAATTATTGATCCAGGAAGACCTGCTCAACCCTTTTCAGGTCTGCTTCCACAACAGCGACACGGAACGTTTCACCGTGCTGAGCCTGCACACCTTGACCCTCCTGCCGCAATTCATCCGTTTTTTCCTGGCCATGCGCCAATTTTCCTCCCACTACGAAAAGTTCAAGCAGCGCTGCCTGACCATCCCGCACAAGGCTGCCCTGAAAGCAGACCCGTACATGGCCGACATCTTCACCAAGCCCGCCACACAGTTCGCACGCGAAAAGGGGTATGAGGAGTTCTCCGCTGACTACGTTTCCAAGTTCATGTACGCCTGCACCGGGGCCAGCACAGACGACGTGAAGGCGCTGGATTTCCTGAACGTAAGCATGGGCTTGATGGTGCCGATCCATCGCTTCAAATTCGACCGGCAGGCCATGACGGAGCGCCTGGGCGAGCGCCTGGTGACAGACACGATCACCCAGATCGAAAAGCGGGACGGGGGATATACCCTGACCGGCAAGTCGGGCAGTACCTACCTGGCTGAGAACGTGGTGGTGGCAACCCCCGCCGCGGTGACAAAGGAACTGTTGGAACTGGCCGAGATCCGCGCGGCATGCAAGATCTATGCCTATCACGTTCGGGCGGAACTCAAGCCCATCTATCAAAAATACGAGATCAACCTGTTCCCCCACAGCTCCGAGATCATGCTGACCGCCAAACAGTTCGACGGCACGTACCTGGTCTACAGTCGTGAAAAAGGGGCTGATCTTGGAAAAGTTTGTACCAGTTTCAAGATCCTCTCGTCGGTTTTCTGGGAGCAGGCCATGTATGTGTATGGCCCGGCCTACCTGGAGCAGCAATTTGCTGAGCGTGTCTTTGTGGCCGGCGACCATAACGGGCTGGGTCTGGAGCCTACGGCCATCTCCGGTATTTTCGCGGCCAATCAGATCATCCACCATCCTGAACTGGAATCCTGAACCTTTGGGAGGCGAAAATTAATGAATAGCCTGCAACTTTTTATCACCGCTCACACCGCCTGGTCTATTTTCATTCTGATCGTGCTGGCCGGGATCCTGCTCCTGGCGGGATTGATCTATTACGGCTTCAGCAACCCTCCCACCGAAGAGGAGAAGAAGAAAACCTATCCCGGTGACGAACTGCTGGGAGGGGAATCCAACCGCATGCGCGGCACCCTGGTCGTCACCGTCAACACGCCGCCTGAAAAGGTCTGGCCTTACCTGGCCCAATTGGGACAGCGCCGGGCAGGCTTCTACAGCTTCGGCTGGCTGGAGCGTTTGTTCGGTTTCCACATCTACAACACCTATAAGGTCATTGACGAATGGCAGAATATGTTCCCGGGTGAATATATCTTTTATCACCAGGCTGGGATCGGCTCGGAGGTCAAGCAGGCCCGCAAGGACTCCCACTTCAGCTCGCTGTCCGACTCCCGCCACCCGTCCAGGGTCCAGGGAGCCATGGCGTTCGTCCCGCCTCTCGGGCTGGAGTACTTTGCCTGGAGCTGGAACTTCATCCTGGAAGACGCCGGCCCGGGAAAGACCCGCTTTTTCACCCGCTGCGACGCGGTCTTTGCGCCCTATACGGGCATTCGCAAGGCGCTGGTCGCCTTTTTCCTCGGTATCCCATCCTTTGTCATGTGCAAAAGCATGCTGAGGACCATCAAAGCCTGTGCAGAAGGCCGAAAACACTAAGGAGCAGAAGAAATGAACATCGTGAATTCCACTGAAAACGAGAAACCGGTCTATGTTCCAAAGAAAAAGGGGCTGGGGATCGCGGATTGGGTGATCGACAAGGTCGGCGTCCGGCCTGTCACCTGGAAGCCGATCCTCAAGGTGTTCAAGGCGATCGTCGCCGGGAGCAAGTATATGGAGGCTCCCATCTTTGGGCCGATCTACAAGGCCGCCATGATGTTCACCCCGGACGAAAAACGCTATTCCCACGGCACCGTCTTGAACCTGAATGTGGATATCAGCGACAAGGGCGAAAGCGTTGTCCTGCCGATGGACCTGGTGAAAGACCTGATCAAGAAGGCCAGCTATATTGCTTCCACCAACGCCTGCATCTGCCGGGACGCCAACAACTGCAAGGATTATCCCAAGGATGTCTGCTGCCTGTTCCTCAGCAACAGCGGCAGAACCATTGTCGATCATAAAGTCGGTTATGAGATCTCCCTGGAGGATGCCCTGGCGCGGGTGGATAAAGCCGCCGAGTTGGGGCTGGTGGGGCAGGCGCTCTTTGTGGAAGTGGAGCAGTTCATCTGGGGTTTCTCCAACGCCACCATGGAAAGTTTCATCGAGATGTGCTTCTGCTGTCCCTGCTGCTGTGTGGCCTTTAACTTGTCCAGGAACGCCTCCCGCACGGTGAAGAGCCGTTTCCATTCCTCCAGCTGGACCTCGCTGGTGGACCCGGAGACCTGCACCGGCTGCGGCGAATGTGTTCAACCCTGCCCGCAGGCAGCCATCACCCTGGATGCCAACACCAAGGCCGTGATCAACCAGGAATACTGCGTGGGCTGTGGGATCTGCAAAATGCATTGCGAGCCGGATGCGATCAAGATCAAGCAGACACGCCCCATGCTGGGCAGTGTGCAGGAATATTTCCTGGAAGATGGCCGGCTGGATCTGAAGGTGGATGCCTAGGCCTGAAACCAGGGATTCGGATGCATGCATGAATTAGCCGTTACAAAGAGCATTCTCAAGCTGTCTCTCGACCAGGCCGCCGAACATCACGGCACAAAGGTGCTCAAGATCCACCTGCTGATCGGCGAGCTGCGCAACCTGGAGCAGGACTGGGTCCAGCGCTATTTCGATTACATCAGCAAGGGCACGCCCGCCGAAGGCGCTGTGATCAAGGTGACCAAGTCCCCGGTGAGTTTCCTGTGCAAGGATTGCAACGGGCAGTTTACCGCCAATCTTAAAGAGGATAAGAAGCTGCTCTGCCCGCATTGTGGCGGCTTCGATTACGATATGACTTCCGGCCGGGAACTGGTCGTCGAGAAATTGGAGATCCTTTGATGGACGAGATCAGGATTATCGATGTGCGCGCCGACATCCTGTCGGATAACAGGGACCAGGCGGATGTCATCCGCCGCGACCTGGCCGCCAGGAAGGTCTTTATGCTGAACATGATGGCTTCCCCCGGGGCGGGCAAGACCAGCGTCATCGTCCAGACCCTGCGCCGGTTGCGCGGCCGGCTGCGTATGGCCGTCATCGAAGGGGATGTGGAGACCACCGTGGATTCAGAGAAGATCCAGGCGGAAGGCTTCCCGGCGGTGCAGATCCGCACGGGCGGCGCCTGTCACCTGGATGCCCCGATGGTGTCCGCCGCCCTTGAAGGGCTGGACCTGGACGGGCTCGACCTGGTCTTCATTGAGAATATCGGCAACCTGATCTGCCCGGCGGAATTCGATACCGGCGCCGACCTGCGGGTCATGATCCTGAGCGTGCCCGAGGGGGATGACAAGGTGCTGAAGTATCCGCTCATGTTCTCGGTCTGCGACGCGTTGCTGGTGAACAAGATCGATTACCTGGATGGTTCGGATTTTAACCTGCAGGCCTTGCGCCGCAGGGCGCACGAGCTCAACCCTCGCATTCGTATTTTCGAGGTTTCCTGCAAGAACGGTGCAGGCCTGGAGGATTGGTGCGACTGGTTGCTGGAAATCGTTAAGCAAAAACTTTCCTGACCCAATTCAAATCCAGCTATCCCCATTTTCCGCCCTGCGGATTGGGTTCTTTGGAAAATAAAGGGATGCCGGGAGTGAATAATTCACCCGGCATCCCTTGTTTCTTATCTGGTGGCAGAAATTTCAAACCAATATTACGTCCGCCGGGTTCGCACGCTCAGGGCAAAGACTGCCAGCGCGTACATGGCTACCGCCAGGCCCAGGCAGGCCAGGATGCTGGTGCCGATGGCATTTCCATCCCAACCGGTGTTGAGCAGGGCGCGCATGGCCTCCAGTACATAGGTGATGGGGTTAAGCTTGGCAGCCACCTCCAGCCAGCCCGAGAGCAACGACAGGGGTACGAACGTGGGCGCCAGGAAGGTCAGGGGAAAGAACAGGAAGCTGGCTCCCTGTGTGGCAGCCGCACTCCCGCTTCCCAGGGCAGCCGAGACCGTGAAACCGGCAAAACCGATCCCCAGCAGCACCCCCAGCCCAATGACCGCCAGCATACCCAGGAACCCGGTGGCTGGTTTAAGCCCCATGATCAACCCAACGGCTACCACAATGGCAGCCTGGATCCCCAGGATGACCGCGCCAGCCATGATGGGAGCCAGCAGCAGCGCCGCCCGGCGCACCGGTGTGAGCAGGAGCTTGTCAAAATAGCCGCGCTCGATATCGCGCACCAGGTTCTGGGCCGCGATGCCCGAACCGGACAGCGAGCCGCTCACGATCGAGAGCGGCAGGATAAATCCCAGGTAACTGCCCCCGATTCCGGGGATGGAACCGGCAGCCTTGCCCAGGGTGGACTGGTAAATTACCAGGAAGAAGATACTGATGGCGATCGGCGGCAGGAGCGCCTCCGGGGTGCGCAACAGGGATGTAAGCGAACGCATGGTCAAAAGAAATACATGCACTGGCAGGGAGAGGGGTTTCTTCACAGCCGGTTTTTCAATGGGGAGCACATACATATTTGTGTCCATGGTTATTTCACCTCCTCCCGTTCCTTGGAACGGGTTTTTCTAGAATTGACAGCCTCGCTGGCCACCAGGCGCTGCCCGGCAACCTGCAGGAAAACGTCGTCGAGGGTCGGCTGGGTCAGGGTCAAAGAAATGGGAGCCAACCCTTCATTTTGAAGCCGGTTGATCACGGTCGGGATGGATCCGGCTGCCTTGCTCAGGTAGAGCCGGACGGTATCCCGGTCCAGTTGGGTGCGGTTGCCCATGGGTTCGAGCGTGGCACGGCCTTTTTCAGCCAGTTCAGGAGTCTCAAATACCAGGTTGATCGATTCTTCGCCCATGGCAGCTTTCAGTTTGGCAGGCGACCCCTCGGCAACGATCTTCCCGGCCACGATGATGGCGACCGTGTCGGCGAGTTCGTCGGCTTCCTCCAGGTACTGGGTGGTCAGGAAGATGGTGATCCCCAGCTCACGGTTCAGGCGGCGGACTTCACGCCACACGTCCCTGCGGCTGGCCGGGTCGAGCCCGGTGGTGGGTTCGTCCAGGAAAAGGATCCTGGGTTGTTGCACCAGCGCCAAGGCCAGATCCAACCGGCGCCGCATTCCGCCGCTGTACGTGCCTGCCCGGCGGTCGATGGCCTCAGTAAGCTGGACCAGTTCCAATAACTCCCTGGCGCGCGCCGTTGCGACAGCCTTTGAAGCCCCAAAGAGCCGGCCCTGCAGAACCAGCAATTCCATCGATTTCATCAGGGGATCGATGCCGATCTCCTGCAAAGCCACCCCAGCCACTCGCCGGACATCGGTGGCCTGGCTGACAACATCGAAACCTCCCACCAGGGCGCGGCCCGAGCTGGGGAGCGCCAGGGTGGTCAGGATCTTAATGGTGGTGCTTTTTCCAGCGCCGTTCGGCCCCAGGAAACCAAAGATCTTGCCTTCATCCACCTTGAAATTAACCCCATCCACCGCGGTAACTTTTGACTTACCCGGATAGGATTTGACCAAATCCTCAACGATAATCTCTCGATCTTTCATTCTTTCCTTCCTTTCTCAAATGCCGGCCAGCTTGCCCGGCGGGTATTTTTATATAAGACAATAATAATCCTGATTGTCTAAAAAGTCAAGACAAAACATGTACAATATATGTACAATAAGTACAAATTGTGCACCAACACAACCCTGGAATTATCGGCTGAATGCCTGTACTGGAAGTGCGTTACCAATTCCCCCTTCGTACCCGTTTATCAGGAAGGCTCGATCCTTATCTTAACCACCACTTTTTTTACATGTTCAGGCGCAGAAATTTGCAGCCCGGGCATATGGGCATCTTCGGGATAAAAAACCACGAAATACCCTGCCGGCAGGTCCAGTGGGATCCCTGCACCGGTCATCGGCAGGAAATCCTTCTCCGCCACGTAGGCGCCCACTTGCATGTTCTCCAGGCGGGCAACATAGATCCGTTCCCGACCGCGGAATACGTATTGCACGTCGATATACCGGCGGTGGGCTTCCCAGGTACCTTGTTCAAAAGGCCTGGTGGTGTACTCCTGTACAAGGGCAAAGAGCTCATCCCCCTCGAGATCGATCCTTCCCGGGTCAATGCTCGAAAAATCCTGCCTGGCAAGATAGGACAGGGCGGCGCTTAGATTTTTACTCAAGCCTGTGTAACGGGGGAAGAACGCAAGGTTATCGTAGATCATGTCCCATCCCTTTTAAGTTTCCCTTCGCGATACCGGCATAACCAGCGCGGATTGTAATGATCCTGCCTGCCTGGTTTGCCGGTTTGGGAGCAGGTTAATCCCTGGATGTGTTGGTATCGAGAAAATTCTGTGTGCGCTGTTTGATGCTGTCGAAGTGCTGGGTCAGGCGTCTGCGAGTCAGGGCCGGGTCATGGGCCTTGATGGCCTCCAGGATCGAGTTGTGTGAATCAAGCACCTCCTGGGGGTCGGGGTCGTGGGTCACTTCATTTTCCAGGCCAACGAAAACGATCCAGAACACCGCGAAGAGTTTCATCAGGGTCTGGTTGTTGATCACCCCGTAGATGATCTGATGAAAGGTTTCATCAAGATCAGAGTATTCCTCCCCCGCCTGGACCCGCTGCTCCCACGTCTTCAGGACGATCTCCAGCTTTTCCAGTTCGTCGGCATGGATATGCTCGACCGCGTCTCCAATGACTGCCACCTCCAGCCAGATGCGCACCTGCAGCAGCTCTGCCAGCGTATGCGGATTAAATTGCAGGCCGAACAGGAAAGTCTCCAATATGGGGTCGAAGTTTAGCTCGCGCACGAACAGGCCATTGCCTCGTCGAACTTCAATGATCCCCAACGACTGGAGCGATTTGACTGCTTCCCGCACCGAACTGCGCCCGACTTCCAGATCGTCCGCCAACTGTCCTTCGGGAGGCAGGGGGTCGCCTGGCTTAAGATTATTCTCCAGGATGTAATTCTTGATGTATTCGCAAACGGCCGTATACAAAGCCGGTCCCCGTAAAGACTGTTTCATTTCAATTCTCCGTTCCGATAATATTACCACTTTCACAGCTTCTCAATCAACCAGGGTTGAAGAGAAAAAAAACCCGGGATACTATCAGGGTGTTGTTAAAGTCCGCCGGTTTGTAAACCCTGATCCCTGACCTCCGCCCCAGGGCTGGGGAAAAGTGGTTCTTGGGGTGTTTCAGGGTTGACAAGAGTTTCTGGAATATGTATAATCTTCAGTAAGATATCAGATATCTGATAACCACTCTCGATTCTAGTCCTTATTATCATAATCGTCAATTCTCAGCCAATGGGTCTTTTACCCGTTATCCCCAAATCATCCCCTGGTACAAGCCGATCTCCGAAGAGCTTCCACTTTGCTTTGCGGTCAAGGAAAGGAGGCGCGCTCTTTCCATAAATAAGCAATGGTTCTATGCTCATGAAGAAACATTTACTTCTACCCAACATTCCAAGGAGAATAAGAAGATGGCTAAGAAATCCGTTTTTCTTTTTGTGACCGTACTGGTCATCGCGAGCACCTTGCTCGCCGCCTGCCAGCCGGCTGCCACCGCAGTCCCGACGGCAGTACCCCCGGCTGCCACCGCAGTCCCCAGTACCGCCGTGCCCCCCGCTGCAACTGCGGTCCCGCAGATCACGATCAACTATTGGGCCTTTGGCACCGAGGGATCGACCATGACCGGCGGCGGCTTGTGGTCCGATTGGTATGCCAATATATTTAAGCAATACCAGCTGGATCATCCGGGGGTCACCATTGACTTCGCCCTCAAAGGCTACGATGCCAGCGGCAGCACCCTGGTTGTGGATACCGCCGTGGCTGCCGGCACCCCCCCCGACATCTACTTCGATACCAAGTTCCGTGTCAAGAAGTACCAGGATGCACATTTGCTGGAAGATTTGACTCCCGCCCTGACGGCTGCTGATATTGCGGCCTATGACCCGGCTGTACTGGCTGGTTCGAAAAGCGCTACCATGATGTGGAGCATCCCGGCCGATGGCGGTTACTGGAACATGATCGTCAATACCTCCCTGTTCGAAAAAGCCGGTCTCTCCAACCTGCTGCCCCAGGCCCCGGATTATACCTGGACCACTGACCAATTCATGACGGCCTGCAAGGCGATCAATGACCCGGCCAATAATGTCTACTGCACGGCCTTCTTCGCCGGCAGCACTTCCATGGATTCGGCCACCAACGGCTGGCTGGCTGGCTGGCCGGATTGCAAATTCTTCGATGCCGCCGCTATCCATTACACGGTCAACAGCCCGGCCTGTTTGGAGGCCTTCACCTTCCTGCACTCGATCTATGAGCAGGGCCTGATGGTTCCCGGTGCGGCTGGCTTGATCGACGACACCACCGATCCTTACTGGCTGGGCCAGCAGGTGGCCATGCTCGATCAAGGCAACTGGTATGACAGCATCACGAAGAGCGGGGTTGCCGCCAATACCATTCAGGCGTTCAACTATATCTTCGTCCAGGTCCCGAACAAGCCCGGTGCACCGGCCTCCCCGGTCGGCATGTCCAACCCGGATGTGTGGGGCGTCTTCAAGCAGACTGACCCCGCCAAGTTGCAGGCCATCTATGACCTGATCCAGTATATGCAGGCGCCCGATATTGCCACCCAGATCGCAGTTGGCTGGGGAAAAGTCCCGGTTCGCACTGACTCGTCCTTCCAGAGCACTGACCCGGTGGTCGCCATGCCGCTGGCCGCAGAACGCAAGTTTGGCTCCTATGATCCTTACTTCGTCAACGGTGTCCCGTGCGGCTACACGGATGTGCGCACTGCCTGGGCCGACGCCCGCCAGGCCTTCTGGCAGGACAACGCCGATATCCAGTCCATCCTGGATGCCTTTGTGGCTCGTGCTGATGCGATCGTTACAGCCTGCCCATAATTCAAACTTGAACACCGAAGCCTGTTAAGACGATAGAATCAGACCCGGGCTGCCAGAGTAACATTTGGCAGCCCGGGAAAACCAACAGGAGCACATCTCGTGAATAAATTCAGGACCCTTGCACGAGAATTCCGTAAAGCCTTGCCGGGTTATCTATTCATTGCCCCGGGGTACCTGGCTTTTATTGCTTTCATGTTGGTCCCGATCCTCTTTGCGATCAGCCTTTCATTCTATAAAGCCTCGTTTGACATCAGCGCCCGCCAGTTTGTTGGCTTTGCCCAATACATCCAGTTGAGCAAGGACCCGATCTTTAAAACCGCGCTGATCAACACCATTGAATATGCGCTTGTCATCGTCCCGGCGACCATATTCATTTCTCTTGTGATTGCTTTACTGATCGAGCCGCTCGGGGCCAAGTCACAGGCTTTTTTCCGCGGCGCGTTCTATATTCCGGGAGTGGCTGGCGGTGTCGTCCTCTCGGTCGTGTATCTTTGGATTTTCAACCCCACCTACGGGCTGCTCAATTATCTGCTCGGGCTGGTGAACATCAAGCCGATCCTGTGGCTGGCGACCCCACCGCACAGCTTCCAGGCCGTCTGCGCAGTGGTGCTCACCTTCACCATCGGCCAGCCGATCATCCTGTTCCTGGCTGGCCTGGCAGGCATATCCCAGGATATTCTGGATGCCGCCACCGTGGACGGCGCCAGCTCCTGGCAAAAAGCCTTGCATATCCGCCTGCCCCTGTTGCGCCCGGTTCTGCTGTTCGTCCTGGCCACCCAGACCATCCAGGTATTCCAGCTCTGGGAAGTGATCTACATGATCACGGGGGGTGGCCCCTACAATACCAGCACTTCGCTGGTTTACCTGATCTTTCAGACTGCCTTCGTCGGTTCCAATTATGGAAAAGCTTCTGCCATCGGTGTTGTCCTGATGGTTATCATCCTGATCTTCACCGCCGTTCAGCTTCGATTTTGGAAAGATACAGATATTTGAGCTTTTAACAACGCATCCACCTGCGCAAGGATTTATTGACCTTTTATTCCTGATCCGGGACCCACCCAGGAGTCAACCATCACCATGTCAACCCAAGTTCCAAAACAGGAAGCTTTCCGCCGGGCAGTGGAAAAGACCACCCACCTGGTGAGTTACTTTTTGCTGGCAATCCTGGCTGTCACCTTCCTCCTGCCGCTCTACTGGATGTTCACCGGCTCCTTTAAGCTGCAGACTGTCACCATGGCCCTCCCGCCGGAGATCTTTCCGTCCCACCCGACATTGGAGAATTGGACCCTGCTCTTTACCGGTCCCTGGCCCATCTGGCGCTGGGTGTTGAACAGCGTGGTGGTTTCATTGCTCACGGTTCTCCTGGTGCTGGTGGTCAGTTCCCTCACCGGTTACGGTTTCGGCAAGAAGAAATTCCCTGGCTCCAACGTTCTTTTTATCATCCTCTTATCCACCATGTTCCTGCCCAACCAGGTCATGCTCATCCCGCTTTTTTTGCTGGTGCGCTGGATGCATCTCACCGCAACCACCATCGGCACTTATTTTGCCATGGCCATGCCGATGATCTCCTCCCCATTCGGGATCTTCATGGTCAAACAGTTCTGCAGCAGCATCCCGGATGAGTTGCTGGACGCGGCGCGCATCGACGGGGCTTCGGAATGGGAACTCTTCACCAAGATCATGCTGCCCCTGCTGAAGCCTGCCCTGGCGGCCCTGGCGATCTTTACATTCAACCAGGCCTGGAATTATTTCATGTGGCACATGGTCATTGCCCAGGACTTGCTCCAGTTCACCATTCCGGTCGGGGTTTCGGTCATCTCCCGCACCCCGGCTGCCGGCAAGATGATCACCAATATCGGTCTTGTCATGGCGGGCGGCTCGTTCGGGGCGTTCTTCATGATCGTCTTTTTCATTGCCTTCCAGCAGTATTTCATCAAAGGGATCACCTTTGGAGCCGTAAAAGGATAAGGAGCCAAATACAATGACTGCCAATACCGAACACCTTTCGCTGCGTGCCAAGTTGATGTATGGAGTTGGGGATGCCGGCATCAACCTGGCGGATACCATGGTCGGCCTGTTGTTTGCCATATTCCTGACGGATGTGGTCGGGCTGCGGCCCGGTCTTGCCGCCATCGCCCTGTTCATTGGGCGTACCTCCGATTACCTGAACGATCCGATCATCGGCTATCTCTCTGACCGCACGCGCTCGCGCTGGGGTCGGCGGCGGCCCTTCATCCTGTTCGGCATGCTGCCGTTTGCCCTGGCTTACATGCTGCTGTGGTGGAAACCTCCCTTCGATTCGCAAATTGCCCTGGCCATTTACTACAGCGTGGCCTTTGTGCTGTACGACACCACTGCCACCATCCTGTACATGCCCTACTTTGCCATGACGCCCGAACTGACTTCGGACTACGATGAGCGCACCAAGCTGACCACTTTTCGGATGGCTTTTTCGATCCTGGGAGCCATGATCGCCTTCGTGGTTCCCCTGATCATCATTGGGACCATGAGCCCCGAAAATGCGTCCAGGGTCATGGCGGTGGGAGCCGGGGTGGCCTTTTTGAGTATCATCCCCATGATCCTGGTCTTCTTTGGCACCCGTGAGCGGGTGGAATTCCAGCCAAAGGAACAGCCGACCCTCAAGGAATCGCTCAAAGCCGCGTTGAAGAACCGTCCCTTCCTCTTCGCCATCGGCATCTTCCTGCTCACCTGGACCGCCCTCGACGTCCTGCAGACCGTCCTGCTGTATTTCCTCAAATACCGCATGCACCTGGCTGCCGACGGCGACCTCATCTTCGGGCTGCTGTTCGTCTCCGCGCTGGTCTCCCTGCCCTTCTGGTCGTGGGCCTCCAGCCATTGGGACAAGCGCCGGGCCTACATCGGCGGCATGATCTTCCTGGTGGTCGTGATGGTGGGGTTGGGCTTCCTGAACCCGTCCTGGGGCCTGCCCGCCATGGGCCTCCTGTCCGCTTTGGCAGGCGTCGGCCTGGGCGCCATCCAACTGCTCACCTGGGCCATGATCCCGGACGCGGTCGAGTGGGACGAACTGCAGACCGGCCAGCGGCATGAAGGCATGTTCTACAGCCTGGTGACCACTTTCCGCAAGGTGGGCGTCTCCATCTCCATTCCATTGGTCATGCTCATGCTGGAATGGACCGGCTACGTGGCCAACGCCGAAACCCAGCCTCACAACGCCATCCTCGGCATCCAGTTGCTGATCGGACCCATACCGGCAGTCTGCCTGGTGTTCGGGATCATCCTGGCTGCCTTCTACCCCTTGAACCGTGCCCGCCACGCCGAGCTGCGCGCCAAGCTGGCTGAACGGCATGCCCAGGAGAACCAATAATCGCATGGAAACCTCCGTGGTTGTGGCGGATGGCCTGCACAATGCCTTCACCGACCTGGTCGCCTGGCGCGGGAGTCTCTGGCTGGTGTACGTGGCCTCGCCTTCCCACTTCGCCAGCCCAAAAAGCCGGCTGGTGCTGCTGCGTTCATCCGACGCCCGCGAATGGCAGGAGCTGGCCCGCCTGGGTGGGAGCGGCGAGGATATCCGCGACCCGAAACTGGCCGTCATCCACGACCGTCTGACCCTCTTCGCCTTGCTCAACCGCAGCTTCGATCCGCTGCCGTATAAAACGGTCCGGGCAGATAGCGGGGATGGCCAGGACTGGTCGCCCCTGGTGGCGGCCGGGCCGGAAGGCTGGCTGTTCGGAAAGCCCAAGACCGCCGATGAAAAGACCTGGTATGTACCTGCCCACCACCTCCAGAAAGGCCGCGCGGCCCTGCTGCGCTCCAGCGATGGCCTGCACTGGGAAATGCTCTCCTCCTTCTGCCCTGCTGAAAAGGCGGATGAGACCGCCATCGAGTTCCAGCCGGGAGGCAGCCTGCTGGCAGCCACCCGCCTGGAGGCTGGCGGAGGTCTCACTGGCTCGCCTCGCGCCGGGAGCCTGCTCTCCATGTCCACCCCTCCGTACACAAGCTGGACAGAGGCGGCGCGCAGCCCGGTCACCCGCCTGGATGGTCCGGCGCTCTTTCCGGCCCTGGGCGGTTGTTACGCGGTCGGCCGGTTCCAACCCCGCCTGGCAGACCCCTTCGGCAGGCAGGGTTCCATTTTCAGCCGCAAGCGCACCTCCCTGTTCAAAGCCGACGCCTCCGGCCTGACCTGGCTGGCTGACCTGCCCAGCGCCGGGGATACCGCCTACGCGGGGGTTGCCTCCTGGAATGGGGGCTGGGCCATCTCTTATTACACCAGCGACCCACGCCGGGATGGTTCCTGGATCATGGGCATGCTGCGTCCCACCCGCATCCAGGTCACCCGCCTCTCAAGCTCCGAACTCGTAAATATCACGCCCCAAGAAGGAAAATAATGAAAGATTTTGGTCCCATTGTTCCTCTCGTCACCCCCTGCAATTGCGCAGGAGTACCGGATCTAATAGGGCTTCAGGCAGTCTGCAAGGAAATGCTGCAGGTGGGTTGCAAAGGCATTTTCGTGGCTGGCAGCACCGGGCGCGGCCCCTGGTTCAGCCGCACCGACCGGGAAAAGATCTGCCGGGCGGCCGCCGCCCAGATCAACGGGGCGGTCCCGCTCATTGCCGGCGTTTCCGGCTCGGGGCTGCCCGACATGGTTGAAAATGCGCGCGTCATGGCCGCCGCCGGCGCCCAGCTCGCGGTTGCCACCGTGCCCGGGTATTACAAGTACAACCCGCAGGAGATCGAGACCATTTACCAGGAATTCGCGGATGCCAGCCCACTGCCGGTCATGGTCTATGACATCCCCGAGTTCACCAATACCAAGCTGGACAAGGGCATGATCCTGCGCCTGGCGCAGCACGGCAACATCGTGGCATTCAAAGATTCCAGCGCGGATTTTGAGCGCTTCCAGGAATTGCTCTCCGCCCTGGAAGGTCACCCGGACTTCCTCCTGTTCCAGGGAAAGGAAAACCTGATCTTTGATTCGCTGCGCCTGGGTGCTTCGGGTTTCATTGTCAGTTTTATTCACATGGCTCCGCCTGCCTTCATCCATCTTTACCAGGCCACCCGCGCCGGGAATTATGTCCAGGCGGCCAGGATCCAGGAGAAGATCAACCAGGTGCTGGATTTGTTCCACGACACCCTCGAAAAACGCCCTGAATCCTCCACCCTTTTCTACATCCTCGACTATGCCGTGCGCCAGCGCGGGCTGTGCGAGAATCTTCTGCTGGAACAGGATGGCGAAGCGCCGCTCTGGATGATCGAAACTGCCAAAAAGGCGGTTGACCTGTGTAACGAAGCCAGCAATATGCCGTATCTTACCAATAAGTAGGGGGGAAGCGGGGGCTGCGCCGCACGCACAGCCCCCGCCCCCCGGTTTATTGAGAAGTTAGAAAATATCCATCCAATCGTAGAAAGGAAAGTGAATGGCTAATCCAACTCAAACCACCAAGACAGGCGATG
>CAIKOL010000366.1 GCA_903829085.1 uncultured Anaerolineales bacterium
CCCACCGTGCCGGGTCCAAAGTTGGCAGCCAGCGAGATGGAAAGGTCGATTAATATCGTCTCTTTGCAGTTGAACCGTTTCTTCGCTTGCGCCAAAAGAATATTGCCTGAAGCGAGATCGCGTGCGTGGACAACACCCAGATAGATTGGCTGATTGCCAAACTCCTCGGCCGCCATTTCGATGATGCGATCCATCGAAACTTTACGCGTGCGCACTTTTTCCACCATATCCACCAGGCCATTTTTTAGTACTGCGATCGGTTTGACGTTCAGAATCGATGCCAGTGCTGCGGAGAGAGTTCCAATGCGGCCGCTCATCCGGGCGTAATCGAGTGTATCCAGGGTCAGGATGATGCGTATGCGCTCGCGGATGCCTTCCAGGTAATTGACGATCTGCTCCAGGCTTTTACCGGCCCGATCCATCTTGCGAGCCTCTCGGCACATTAGCGCAAGTCCTACGGAACCTCCGGCCGAATCGAATGGCACGACCTTAAATGTATCCTTCAATTCCAGAGCGGCTGCCTCAGCCGAGGCGTACGTGCCGGAAAGTTTACTTGTTACATGGATGGAAAGGATGGGGTCGCCTGGCTGAGCGATTTTCTTGTAAAATTCCTTGAATTGATGCGGAGAGGGTTGGGATGTTTTGGGTATCTTCTTGGTCTCTTCCACCAGTTTATAGAAACCTTCGCTGTCCAGTTCAACATTCTGCAGGAAAGTTCTCTCTCCAAACTGGATATTAATGGGAATAACCTTGATATCATATTCCTTTTCCCACCCGGCAGGAATATCAGCAGTACTATCGGTAACGATCTGTAACATGATCTACCTCCTTGGCTGAGTACGAACTTAATCTTGCCCTGGTTCCACCAGAGTGGACCAGTGAAGTGTGCTCCAACACTTCTCTGCATGGCTTTGGTTGCTGGTACGGACTTCTCCTGCCGGCAGCCTGAAATAAATAACCCCGCCGGATTTGAGAAGTTGCAGTATTGAGTGTAAAACACGCTCCTTTGTCGGAATCAAAAATCGCCCGCGCGGGCGATTTTTTTGGGTGGATTTTCATTTTTCCCCTTCTTCCTGGATACGTTTTGCATCCGGGGAGAGCTGGGCTATGCCCAGCGTTCAATTTCATTCACGCCATATTTTCCCAGCAAATCGTCCAGCGCCTCGCGCAATAATTCCGCCTCGCCGAATTGGCGCTCGGCGGCTAGTTTGGTCAGGCGTTCGAGCTGGGTTTGGGTGTAATGGGAAGTTTTAGGCACCATGCGCTCATCATAAGCCAGGCGGATTTTGCCACGCCCCGTTACTTTGGCCCGGTACAGGGCCTGGTCAGCCTTGCGCAGTAGTTCCGATTTCAGGCGGCCATCCACGGGAAAGCAGGAAATCCCTCCAGACAGGGAAATGCCGTCAATGATCACGCCGTCTTTGCCAACCTTGAACGAAGAGGTGCTGGCTTCACTGCGTAGTTTTTCCAACGTCAGGAAAGCCTGTTCCCGTTCAATGTGCGGGAAAATGATCACAAATTCGTCCCCTCCATAGCGAACCGGAATGGCTTCTTCACCGCAGGCTTTCTTAATGAGCGCAGCGATTTCTTTGAGCACGTGATCCCCGGCGATGTGCCCGTACGACTCGTTGATGCGCAAGAAATTATCAATGTCAATGAAGGCTAGGGAGATGGGCGCATCTGCACCTTTGGCACTTTCCAGCAGTTCATCGATCACTTCATGGAAGCCTTTGCGCGTCATCAAGCCGGTCAGTTCGTCAGTAGGGAGGGATGAGTAGTTCGTCATTTTTCTCCTTTTCTTACTTGTTTGTAATATACATATATAATATATCAATATATTATTATAGTCAAGTACTTCAATAGATTACTTTACTATAATTCAATGTTTTATATCGTCTCAATGAAGGGGAAAAAGTGGAGTGTTTTGGCGAGCGAAGTTCGCCAAAACACTCCACACCCCGGATTTTTGAGAAGATACAATGTTTTTACATTGTATCGGAGCGAACTGGTATAATTATTGTTTGCGTTTTTCTATGCCGAACTTAGGCGCATAACCCCAAACAAAGTGGCTTTACGTAGGGTGGTTTGTGCGACGAAGCAAACTCCCTTCAGATAGATTTTCCCATCAACAGGAGTTCTCATCGTCAAAGATCGGTTCGCAATAGTCAAAACCCGGCTGGAATATAAAACATTTGTGCTATAATTTCCCTAAATTTTACCCCATGGCGAGGTTCGTATGTCCTTTAATGTCATCCGCGTGGTTGGTGCACGCGAACATAATCTAAAAAACATCACCGTCGAGATTCCACGCGACAAGCTGGTGGTGATTACCGGTCTTTCCGGTTCCGGGAAATCATCTCTGGCATTCGACACCATTTTTGCTGAAGGCCAGCGGCGTTACGTTGAGTCGCTCTCTGCCTATGCCCGCCAATTCCTTGGGCAGATGCAGAAACCCGATGTGGACTATATTGAAGGCCTCTCCCCGGCTGTTTCCATTGACCAGAAAGGCACCTCTCATAACCCACGCTCAACGGTGGGTACCGTCACCGAGATCTATGACTACCTGCGACTGCTTTTTGCGCGGGTCGGCATCCCCCACTGCCCCATTTGCGGACGTGAAGTGGTCAAGCAATCCGCCCAGGAAATTGTGGATGCAGTTGGAGCGTTGCCGGAGGGAACCCGCATCCTGGTCCTGTCGCCGGTGGTTCGCGGTCGCAAAGGCACCTACCAGGCAGTATTCGAGGAGATCCGCAAAGCCGGGTTTGCGCGCGTCCGTGTTGACGGAGCCGTTTTCAACCTGGACGATGAAATCAACCTCGACCGCTACAAGATCCATACCATCGAGGCAGTGGTGGACCGGTTGGTGATCTCTGGAGCCGGGTCCGACCAGGAACGCACAGCAAATATCACCAGGTTGACTGATTCAGTCGAAACCGCCCTTAAGTTTGGCGATGGCTACCTTACCGTTCAAGTCCTTTCCTCATCCCCGGCCTCTTCTCCCACGGAAAGAAGGGAACAAGCTGAGAGCAGCGACCTGCATTTCTCCGAGCACCTGGCCTGCCCGGAGCACGGGATCAGTATCCCGGAAATTGAACCGCGCACCTTCTCCTTCAATACTCCGCACGGCGCCTGTCCGGATTGCCAGGGGCTGGGCAACAAGCTCGAAATTGACCCCGACCGCGTGATCGACCCGGAGAAGTCCCTCGCCGATGGCGCCCTGATCGCCATGGAATGGAATAATGTGCGCGAGGATGGGAATCCAGGCTATTATTGGCAAATGCTCGAAGCCATGGCGCAGCATTATCACATTGATATGAATAAGCCCATCAAAGATTTACCTGCCGAGCACCAGGAACTTGTTTTGCATGGCACAAAAGGCGAAAAAGTCCGCATCCATTATCACAACCGCGACGGGCGCCAAGCCACGTTTGATACCGCCTTCGAGGGAGTGATAGGCAATCTGGAGCGGCGTTATCGTGAGACTAACTCGGAATATATCCGCGAGAAGATTTCGGAATTCATGAGCGACCGGCCCTGCCCCACTTGCCAGGGCAAACGCCTGCGCCCCGAAGCGTTGGCTGTCACTGTGGATGGGATCAACATCCTGCAAATCACCGAGTGGCCGGTTCTCCGCTCACTCGAATGGGTTAAGCGGCTGTCGGGTTCGAAAACTCCCCTCACCACCCGCCAGAAAGCCATCTCCGACCGTATCCTGAAGGAGATTGTTTCGCGCCTGGGCTTCCTGGTGAATGTGGGCCTGGAATACCTCACCCTTCACCGCTCGGCGGGCAGCCTTTCAGGCGGCGAAGCCCAGCGCATCCGTCTGGCCACACAGGTCGGTTCGCGCCTGGTGGGTGTATTGTACGTGCTGGACGAGCCTTCCATCGGGCTGCACCCGCGTGATAACGACCGGCTGCTGACCACCCTCAAAGGCCTGCGGGATATCGGCAACACTGTCCTGGTGGTCGAGCATGACGACGACACCATCCGAACTGCTGATTGGGTCATAGACCTGGGCCCCGGGGCGGGCGAGCACGGCGGGCACATCATTGCAGAAGGCACACCCGAGCAGATCATCGCCCATCCCAAGTCGCTGACCGGTGCTTACCTTTCTGGGCGGAAACATGTCCCGGTCCCCAAGAAACGGCGCCCGGGTAACGGCAAAACGCTGACGGTGGTGGGAGCGTGCGCCAACAACTTGAAAAATATCACTGTCAATATCCCGCTCGGAGAGTTCGTCTGTATTACCGGCGTCTCGGGATCAGGAAAGTCGTCCTTGATGAGCGATGTGCTCTATAACGCCCTGGCCGCCAGGTTGAACCGGGCGCGTACCCAGCCTGGCGAACATGAGCGCATTGACGGGGTGGAGCATCTCGATAAGATCGTCAATATTGACCAGTCTCCCATCGGTCGCACCCCGCGTTCGAATCCCGGTACCTATACCAGCCTGTTCGAAGAAATCCGCAAACTCTTTGCCGAACTGCCTGAGAGCAAGGTGCGCGGCTACAAGCCCGGTCGCTTCTCGTTCAACGTGCATGGAGGCCGCTGCGAAGCCTGCCAGGGCCAGGGGGAACTGCGCATCGAGATGCAATTCCTGCCTGATATTTACGTGCCATGTGATGTGTGCCACGGCAGTCGTTTTAACCGTGAGACCCTGCAGGTCCATTTCAAGGGCCACAGCATCTCTGACGTGCTCGACATGACTGTGGATCAGGCACTGGAAAAATTCTCCGCCTTCCCGCATATGATGAACAAGCTCCAACTCCTCCAGGAGGTCGGCCTGGGCTACATCAAGATCGGGCAACCCGGAACGACCCTGTCAGGTGGCGAAGCCCAGCGCGTCAAACTGGCCAAGGAACTTTCCCGCCGCGCCACCGGCCGGACCCTGTACGTGCTCGATGAACCCTCAGTGGGATTGCATGCTGCCGACGTGCATAAACTTATCGAGGTATTGCAGCGTCTCGTGGATACAGGCAACAGCGTCCTCATCATCGAGCATAACTTGGATATCATCAAAGTTGCCGATTGGATTATTGACCTGGGCCCCGAGGGCGGTGACCGGGGTGGTGAGCTGGTGGCGGAGGGAACACCTGAACAGATTGTGACCGTTGCAGGCTCCTATACCGGCGCATTTCTGAAAGACCACCTCAAAAAACAATCCAGGGATTCTCATTAAGCTATGCGCAGTTTATTGCACTCGCAAAATCCATCAAGTTCAGGTAGAATAAGGTTAAGACTTCTTGCCGGTGGACCTCCCGGTGCTTCTTCATTAGAAACGGACGGGATAAACCTATGACTATCACAAACACGATTGACTCTTATCGCAAACGCCGCAAGCAGCCACTGCCGCTAATTCTCGGCGTGGCAGCCATCTTGCTGGTTGTGGTTGGGATTATCATTGTAATCATATCGTTGAACAAGGGCAGCTTCACCCTTTTTGCCACCCAGACTCCCACCCCCACTATCACTCCCAGCCGGACCATTACAGTCACACCCACTGAAACGCCCACTATCACCCTCACGCCTACCATAACGTCGACGCCCACTGCTGCTGCCATCTATCCTTACGTGGTGAAGGATGGTGAGTACCTTTCAACGATCATCCAGGCTCAAGGGTTGGGCGACACTCCAAATGCGCTCATCATCATATTCATGCTTAACCCCAGCATCGACCCCCTCACCGGTTTCATTACCGTTGGTCAGACCATCAACCTGCCGCCGCCCAATTTTCCACTACCAACCTCCACGCCTCTTCCCACCGGGCTTGCTCCAGGCGCTCACATCAATTACCGGGTTTTACCAGGCGACAGTCTTGGCAGCATCGCCAGCCAGTTCAACAGTACCATTGCGGGCATCCTGAACCTCAACAAGACCGCTCTCGCGAATGGTCAGGCTTCCTTAATTTATCCTGGCCAACTGCTGGTCGTGCCTATCAATCTGGTCACACCGGTGCCATCAGCCACCCTGACCGCAACGGCGACCCCATAACAATAAACTCCAGGCCCTCGGTTTCTTCCAAACCGGGGGTTTTTATTGCCCAATATCCCCACCATCTCAATGACATGCAGCCGGGCTTGTCGCCATTCTCTCATGCCTGTTGAAAGGATGCCAAAATCCTTTGACATTCTGTTCGCCTCAGACTAAAATGATAAGGTCAACTTTTAATTAATCTGAGGAGCATTCGTGAGCAAGTGGCCTGGCAAATACGTGATCGGCCTCACCGGCAATATTGCCACCGGGAAAAGCATCGTCCGGCGGATGCTTGAGCATTTGGGCGCCTATACCATCGATGCCGACACACTCTCGCACCGCGCTATTGCCAAAGGTGCCCCTGGCTACCAACCCGTTCTGGATACCTTTGGCAAATTCATCCTGGATGCCAACGGTGAAATTAACCGGGCTAAGCTTGGGCGACTGGTTTTCAGTGATCCGGAGGCGCTTCAGGATCTCGAAGCCATTGTTCACCCACTGGTGGAACATGCCATTGACTTGATGATCCGGCGTGCCGGTCAGCGGGTCATTGTGATCGAAGCCATCAAACTATTGGAAGGCAAGCTGGTCGGTGCATGTGACACCGTCTGGACAACCTTTGCTCCCGAGGCAATTCAAAAAGCCCGATTAATTCAAAAACGCGGCATGAGCGCTCAGGAGGCCATCCAACGCATTCAGGCCCAACCATCCCAGGATATAAAGACGGCCGCGGCCAGGGTCGTTATCCAGAATGCAGGTTCTTTTGCAGACACCTGGAAACAGGTTGTTTCAGCCTGGAAGGATATCTCGCCGATCACCGGTACTGCCCCGGTCATCGTGCGCAAGGCCGGGGCAGGTGAACTGGCTGTCCAGCGCGGGCGCCCGCGCGACTCGGCGAATATTGCCGCCCTCATTACCCGTCTCAGTAATGGAAAACGTCCCATTTCCCAGGATGACGTGATGGCCGCCTTCGGAGACAAAGCCTTTCTGCTGCTCATAGCTGATAAACATCTGGTTGGATTGGCTGGCTGGCAGGTGGAGAACCTGGTTGCCCGCTCCACGGAATTCTACCTCGACCCTGCCATCACGGTCTCCCCGGCGCTTAAGATCCTGGTGACTGAAGTTGAACACGCCTCCCAGGATCTACAATGCGAAGCCTCCCTGCTCTTTCTGCCGCCCCACTTGGCAGAGCAGGAAGATGTCTGGAAAGAGTTGGGTTATGCCCGCCGCACTCCTCAAACTCTGGGAGTCCAGGCATGGCAGGATGCCGCCCTCGAGTCGCAGCCGTCAAATACCATCCTTCTTTTCAAACAACTCCGTCAGGACCGTGTCTTACGCCCCATCTAATCGAGGGGTTAGGGAATTTCTGTGATAAGGAAGAAAATTGGGGGTGTTGGGCGGGCTTCGTACCCTTCGGGTAGGTTTTGCAACCTGCCCAACACCCCCATATCTTATTGTTGACCCTTCTACTGCCGTGACCGATTTACTGATCAATATCCTCTTCATTTTTCAACGCCTTGACTGGCTCAGTGTCATTGACATTCTGCTGGTTACGTTCATATTCTTTGGAGTGTTTTATCTCGTCCGTGATACGCAAGCCATGATGCTGTTGCGTGGTATCATCCTTATTCTGGTGCTGGTTGCCCTGCTGACCAGCCTCGTGAATCTACCGGCTTTCTCCTGGCTTGTCCGAACCATTCTGCCTGGCCTGGTATTTGCCATACCGGTCGTTTTTGCCCCTGAGATCCGCCGTGCTCTAGAACGGATCGGGCGGGCCGGGACATTCTTCCGGGCTTCGAATAAAAACGCCAGCGCAGAAATGCAACAGACCATCCAGGCTGTCGTTGCAGCCGCTGCCCGCCTGTCTGCCCGCCAGCATGGGGCACTCATCATCCTGGAGCGTTTCGATCATCTCGAAGAATATATCCGCAGTGGCGTGATCCTCCATTCTGACGTAACGCCTGAAGTGTTGATGCAGATCTTCTACCCCAATACGCCCCTGCACGATGGCGCAGTCGTCATTTCTGGCAAAAAAATTATCGCCGCGGCCTGTGTGATGCCGCTCTCTGCCAGCGGTATCCTGGCACGCTCACCCGAACGGCAGATGGGTCTTCGTCATCGGGCGGCGTTGGGTATCTCGGAAGTGACCGATGCCATTGCCGTGGTTGTTTCAGAGCAAACCGGCGCAATTTCCATCGCCCACGCCGGTCGCATAATCCGCCGACTGGATGGGGAGCGCCTGGAAAACATCCTGGTTGCCTTTTACAACCCGGAAAAATCCCACCAGGAAAATTTCTTCCAGCGCCATTTTCCCTATCTTTTTCCTCGCAAGGACGAATGAAGTATGTTCCGTTGGCTGGCTACTAATATACGCACATTCCTCCTGGCTTTTATCCTGGCCCTGGTAGTCTGGATGACGGCTGTCACCGCCGCCAACCCCGATGAGACTCAGGTCTATCCTGATCCGATTTCCATCGAATTTATCGGGCAGGATCCCGGCCTGATCATGATCGGCGCGGCCATTCCGCAGCAAGTGGAGATCACTTTACGCGCTCCGCACTCAGTGTGGCAGGGTTTGCTTTCCAACCCGGCCTTGGTCCGTGCCGTGGTCGATTTAACCGGACTTGGTGCTGGAACGCACACAGTAAATGTTCAAACGCAGATTGATACCCGTCCCGTACAAATCATCTCCGTTTCCCCTGAGACCTTTGACCTGACGCTTGAACCGCAAGTGACCCGCACCCTGGCAGTAAATCTGGATCTCACCGGTAACCCTGCCATCGGCTACCAGATCGGTAACCCCGTGCTGGACCCGGGAGAAGTGGTTGTTACGGGAGCGGAAAGCCTTGTTTCACAAATAGACCATATCCAGGCCGCTCTCGACCTGACCGATGCTCGCCAAAACATCACCGCTTCCATCCCGCTCGAGGCTGTGGATACGAATGGCAAAGGCATCAGTGGAATCACCGTTCTGCCTGGGAATGTGCAGGTCAGCCTGCCCATCATCCAGCAGGGAGGGTACCGTGACCTTGCAGTTAAAGTGATGACTGTCGGGAATCCTGTCAGCGGCTACAGCCTTACCAGTGTGGCTGCCCTTCCGCCCATTGTGACCGTCTATTCTGCAGATTTAACTACGATTGCCTCCATGCCGGGCTACGTTGAAACTGTCTCTCTCGACTTGAGCGGTGCCCAGGCAGATATTGAAAAACAACTTGCCATCAACCTTCCGCCCGGCGTAACCCTCATTGGTGAACAGAGTGTTACTGTAAAAGTGGGGATCGCCCCCATTGAAAGCAGCCGCACCATTTCTTATCGCCCGGTGGAAATGATCGGCCTTGCGCCGGGGTTGGATGCCCACCTTTCGCCTCAGACGGTGGATATCATCCTTTCCGGCCCGCTGCCCGTGCTCGATTCCCTGGCGATCAGCGATGTGCACGTGCAGATGGACCTGACCGGACTGGCACCTGGGACTTACCAGTTGAAACCCATAGTGTCCATTGCCCAACAGAACCTGACCGTTGAATCCATCCTGCCTGGAACTGTGGAAGTGACCATTACCATCCCCGGGACCATTACCCTTACGCCCACTCCTTAGATCCCGTTATTTTTATTTCTGCGGGATCACCTGTCTCTTATTTTTATGGTGAAATACTTATGAAACCAATTGTTGCTTTAGTCGGACGCCCCAACGTGGGGAAAAGTACGCTCTTCAATCGCTTGGCAGGAGAACGTCTTGCCATCGTGGATGATACCCCCGGCACCACCCGCGACCGCATTGTAGCCGAAGGCGAATGGAATGGTCGCCCCTTTGATGTGGTGGATACCGGCGGGATTGACCCCACCCACGGCGGCAAAACCCCCCTCTCGGTCGATTCGGCGGATTTTATCCCGGAGATCCGCGCCCAGGCATTGATGGCTGTCCATGACGCCGACGCGGTGCTGTTTCTCACCGACGGCACTGCCGGGGTCACCTCTCCTGATCGCGAAGTGGCCGAAATCCTGCGCCGTTACCAGAAGACCGTGGACGGCCAGTCCTGGCCTCCAATTTTCGTGGTGGTCAATAAATGCGAGAATGCCAAACAGCGCAGCGCAGCATCTGAATTTTATGAATTGGGATTGGGCGACCCATACCCGCTTTCTGCCATCCACGGCACCGGCACCGGGGACCTGCTCGACGCGCTGGTGGATTCCTTCCCCACCCAGGCCAGTACCGAAGAAGACGATTCGATCAAAATCGCCATCGCCGGCAAGCCCAATGCCGGGAAGAGCTCCCTCCTTAATAAACTGGTCGGTGAGGAACGCGCCATCGTCTCGCCCATCCCCGGTACCACCCGCGACTCGATTGATACCCATCTCGTAGTGGAGGGCCTGCCGGTCACGCTGATCGATACCGCCGGTATTCGACGACGCGGCAAAATAGAACGCGGCGTGGAAAAATACAGCGTGATGCGCTCCTTCAAAGCCATCGAGCGCGCCGACGTGGTGTTGTTGATTATCGACGCGGCCGAAGGCATTACCTCCCAGGATACCCACATCGCTGGGTTCATTCTGGATGCCTGGAAGAGTACGGTCGTCCTGGTGAACAAGTGGGACACCATACCGAAGGACAGCCAGACCATGGAAGACTACACTCTCCATATCCGCCGGGAGCTCAACTTCATGGATTACGTGCCCATGCTGTTCATCTCGGCCCTGACCGGGCAGCGCCTCGACCAGGTGCTGCCGACCGCCCTGCGCGTCCAGGAGGAACGCATGGCCCGCATCACCACCGCCATGCTCAACCGGGTCCTACGTGACGCACAGGATGCCCACCCGGCCCCTTCGCATGCCGGGCGCCAGTTGAAGATTTACTATGGTTCCCAGGTACGGGTTGACCCGCCAACTTTTATCCTGCATGTCAACGACACAAAGTTGTTTCATTTTTCGTACCGGCGTTACCTGGAGAACAAGTTCCGCGAAGCCTATGGCTTCATTGGCACCCCCATCAAGATTATTGCCAAGGGTCATAGGGACGAGAAAGAGTAAAACCATCCCGTAAGAATCGACCAGGCTGCACACAGTGTGCAGCCTGGTTTTGTTTATGGGAACCCCGGAAGCCCGGGGAGGGTTTTACGGTGCCTTGGTATCAGTGTCCGTGGCAGAGTTGTTTATTGCGTTGGGATCCAGGAAGATCGCCGGCAGAGGCAGCGCAACCGATGCCGAGTTGACTATCGGCGCGGCCGCCCCGCTATTAATGTGCGCCACCACCGTGTAAGTGATGCTCTTTCCAGCCGGGATGGTGAAATTATCTATATAGGGAGATATTTCACCTGTTTCAGCCAGCGGATGGCAAACCGCGGTCAATTGGGGATCGCATTTCCATGTCCAGCTGTCGAACAGGCCTGGCGCTGCATCGGTGAAGGTACCGTTGATAACATCCGAGGGTCCGAGGTTGGCAACGGTGATGGTGTAGATGACCGTTCCACCAGGAGTGTAAGTGGTCACGCCGTCGTTCATGGTGACTACCAGATCAGCAGTCATGGGAGCATCCGTATCAACGGCAGTGTTGTTGCCGACTACTGGATCGACCACCGTGCCGGAAGGCGTAACCGTGACCGTGTTGGTCAGGTTTCCGCCTGTGGCCGCGTCGATGGAGGCGACGACAGTATAGGTGATCTTCTTGCCGGCCGGGATATTGACCAGGTCTCCGAAGTTACCACCAATCCACGGGCCGGGGGTGCAAGTGGCACCGGTATCCGCCACACAGGTCCAACTCCAACCTGTGATCGGAAGGAACATGTTGTCAGCGATGGTGGCCCCGATGACGTCCTGTGGGCCCAGGTTGGAGACTACGATGTTGTAAGTGACAGAGCCTCCGAACGGGTAGATCGTCAGCCCATCAGTCATTGTCACCGCCAGGTCAGCTTGCGCCGGAGTGTCAGTATCTGTGGCAGTATTGTTGGCCATGTTCGGGTCCGCTACAGCTCCGGGAGCAGTGACAGAGGCGATGTTCACCAGGTTGCCGGTTGCCCCGGGGTTGACGTGCGCCACCACAGAGTAGGTCATACCTTGCCCGACTGGCAGGTTGAGCGTATCGGTAAATATCATATTAGTGCCTGAACAGAGGGAACAGGTGACGCTGATGTCTGGCGTGCCCGTCCAGGTCCAGGAGCCAATCTTGGGAGGTCGATTGTCGGTAAAGGTGACGCCGGTGACGGCGAAGGGTCCGTTGTTGACCACCCGGATGGTATAGGTCAGAACCTGACCGGGGGTGTAATAGCTCACGCCGTCAGTCTTGGTGACCGAGAGATCAGCGGTTGGACCGGTATCAGTGTCCGTGGCGCTATTGTTGGCAAGTACAGGATCCGGCATGCCGACCGGTGAGGCGATGGTGGCCGTGTTGACCAAGTTGCCCGGTACAGCCGTGCCCAGGGAGGCAGAGATGGTGTAAGTAACCTTCTTGCCAGCCGGAATGTTAGCAGTATCGGCGATGTTGATGGCAATTGCTCCGCCAGAGCCAGCTCCACAGGTCGCGCCGGAATCTGCTGAGCAGGTCCAGCTCCAACTGGTCACCTGGGCAGGTATGTTGTCATTGAAGACTGCCCCGACCACAGCCAGCGGGCCGTTGTTGGTTACCACAGCCGTGTAAGTGGCTGTACCGCCCGGGGTCCAGACCAGCAGACCGTCGGTAAGCGTAATGGACAGGTCCGCACTCGGCTGTGCATCGGTATCGGTAGCCGAGTTGTTGACCATGTTGGGATCAGGGGTCGGGCCGGGGTTTGTGACGGTAGCCGAGGTGACCAGGTTGCCAATGGCTCCCCCACTGATGGAGGAGACAACGCTGTAGGTAACCTTCTTGCCCACCGGCAGGTCAACAGAATCAGTGATATTGCCAGCCGTTGTAACAGGTCCGGCTGTGCAGACCGCTCCGGAATCCATCGAGCAATTGACGGTCCAGGAGGTGATATACAGCGGCTTGACGATGTTTACGATCGCGCCGGTAACAGCCGAAGGACCGGCATTACTGACCACAACCGTGTAAGTGGTCGTGCCGCTGGGTGTATAGGTGCTCAAGCCATCACTGATCGTGATGGAAAGGTCAGCGTTGGGCCCAATGATGATTGCCGTGGGTGTCGGCGGGATCGCCGTGACCGTTGGGACGATAGTGACGCCAGGGACAGGCGTGAGTGTCGCAGCAGGAGGTACACTACCGCTGCGTACGATGCGCGGCGCCGACCAGACTGCCCGGTCCCCGCTTGGGGAACCGAAGGATTCCACTCTCAAGATGAACTTGACCGTCTGGCCCGCCAGGGATGACAGGTCCACATCCATGCGGTAGACCAGGCCTTCCGGTACATCCAGGCGCTCGGCAGCTGTTTTTAACGTGGTCACCGGGCCTGAGCCGATCTGGTATGCCAAGCGGAAGATCACGTAACAATCAGCCGGTCCTGCATATTTGCAGCCCACATATGATTGGAAGTGGTCCCCATTCTGGACGGCAAATCCTGGATAAACTCCCTGGATATAACCATCGGTTACGTATTGCGGGAAGGTGATCAGGCCCTCTGAACTGGTCAAACCATCTTCCATCTGGTGGCTGCCCAGGAGCAGCACAAATCCGCGTGAATCTCCGTCGCTGCCAGGGCAAGGCAGCACACCCGCGCCGCTCGACCAGGTGGCAGAACAGGCGTTGGTGACAAAGTCATAAGCGGAGCCATAGGAACTAACCACATTGATTCTGACAAGGAACGCAGCGGTGCCGCTGGATCCTACCCCGAAATCAACACTCGAGGCATTCCGCAATTTCCAGTAACTGGTGAAGCTGCCCGCAGTGATGGGAGCTGTCATATTGACTGACAGATCGATGGTACCTCCGGGGGCTACGCTGCTCGGCAGGTTGAAAGCTGAGCCGGAAATTCCCAGGTAATCCCCACCAGAAAATACCAACTTATATGCAGTTGTCCAAGTGCAGGTGCCCACATTCTGCAAGCGCCACGTCTTGGTGAACGCTGTGCCACCCGACATTTCTGTTCCATCCGGGATGGTCACATCGGAAATGAAGGCGGCTTTATCACAGGTCGAAACTGGGGGAGGGGTTGGTCCACCCGCGCCTGCAATGCGCGCCCCGGACCAGACTGCGCGGTCACCGGTTGGGGAACCGGTTGCAAGCACCTTCAGGATAAAGGTGACGTTCTGTCCAGCTAATGAGGAAAGATTGACATCCAGGTTGTAATACATCCCGTCAATTTTTTCCTTGAAGGATTTGAGCGTATATACAGGACCGGAGCCGATCTTGTAATTCAACTGGAAGGTGACATAGCAACCGGTGGCGCCATACTGGCAGTTAATGATGGAAAGGAAATGGTCGCCACTCTGGACAGCGATGGGCGGATAAACGCCCTGGATGTATCCGTCGGTAATGTTCTGCGGGTTGGTTAACAAGCCCGCCGGGCCGGTGGAACCATCCTCCAGTGTGGGGGTGTCCAGTTTTCGCACAAAGCCTTTGGCATCGCCATCCGTGCCTGGGACGGGTAAAGCACCCGCACCGCTCGTCCAGGTGGCAGAGGCATAATTGGCCACAAAGTCGTAGGCGGTGGAGGCTGGGACACTGCCCGACACATAAATATCAATAAAGAACGTGTAAGTGCCGGAAGGACCCACCCCGAAAAGCACATTGGAAGAATTGCGTAGCATCCAATATCCGCGGTAGTGGCCGGGAGAAGCCGGAGCGATCATGTTAACGGTCACATCCACTGAGGCACCCGGGGCAACACTGCTTGGCAGGTTGACCACAGTAGGAGCGCCCATCAGTGTGCCAGCATAGAAAACGATGGCATAGGAGGTGCTCCAGGTGGTGGTGCCGATATTCTTCAGCCTCCAGGTTTTGACCATGGCCGCGCCGGGCGCAAAACTGGTTCCGTCCGGAATGGTCATATCGCCCACGAACTGGGCCGCGTCACTTGCCGAAGCAGCCACCGGGCGGGGACCGAACGCGGTCCCTGGCAGGAATTGAACAAGCAGGGTCAAGGTTAGAACAAATGGGATTAAAATACGCCGAAATTTCATTTTTTCCTCCTTACAACCAAAGGCACAGGGCGGAATGTCCTGCGGGTAAAACATAGACGACGACAAGGGCCTAAATGTTCCTTTATTCTATAATCATATCGCAAATGAGACAAAATGGAACACCCATTTTATAGGATATTTAACCATCCTAAACCGCGGTGATAACCACCCTAAATTTAGGAAGTTGGCGGGTAGGCTATCCGCTGAAACCCTTATCTCACCGGCACGGTGTTCTTAAAGTCGGGGTTTGGGGTGTTGGCGGTCAG
>CAIKOL010000367.1 GCA_903829085.1 uncultured Anaerolineales bacterium
CTGGGTGGATGGGGGTGTGCGAGCAGCTACACCCCCACCCCTCCCCCACTTATTGATAAGATATATGGAATTCATTGAAAATGTACTTGAACGAAAATGAGCCCGGGTTAACGGGCATAACAAACTGGCAGGGAGCCTATGCTCCCTGCCAGTTTGTTATGCCCGTTAACCCGGGCTCATTTTCGTTCAAGTACATTTTCAATGAATTCCATATATCTTATCAATAAGTGGGGGAGGGGTGGGGGTGTAGCTGCTCGCACACCCCCATCCACCCAGTTTATTGAGAAGTTACAGTTCCATGGATATTCCTCTTTCCTAGCGCGTTTGATCCGCACTGCGCCACCACATGAAGGTGACTGCCAGCCCAATGACGCCAGCCAGCAACACCATCAGGTAACTATGCAGCCCGAGATGGTCGGCGTTCGGTTTCACCATCCCGCTGACCAGAACGGGGACACCCCACGGGAACCAATCTCCCCAACCGAGGATGCTGACCAGGTTTGCCAGGCCCAGTGCCAGGATCGTCCAGGCGAGAGGCAGCAGGTAGCCACGTCCCAGGCTGGCGAGAAATGCGGCCGCGGGCATGAGCATGTTGATCAAGAGAACCGTGAGCATGACGGTCCAGAAGGTTTTCCACACCAGCTCGAAGGATCCACCGGGAATTCCGATCATTCCACCAATTCCCAACCCGACCAGAAAGACCAGCAGTGTAAGCGCCAGTGTCCAAATCGCGATCACCACAAATTTGGCGCTAACTACGGCATGGCGCGGTATGGGAAGCGCCAGCCATTCCTTCACGGTGCGGTCGGAGAATTCACGGCCAAAGACCCAGGCGGTAATGAAGGCGAACAGGATCTCCCCCAACCCGCCAATGCCCATGGCCATCATTCCCAGGAAAGACGGCCAATCGGCTGTCATGGCAGTGATCTGGGCCTTGGCGTTGATGATGCCCATCGAACGCGCCTGTGCCGGGTCTTTCAGGATGAGCATGAACAACCCGCCCGCCAGGGGCAGGATCATAAATCCGACGGCAGTCCCCAGGAGCATTTTGGAACGGCGAACCTTGAGTATCTCAGCCCACAAAGCGGCAAAGAATGGCTTCATAATTTCTCTCCCGTCAGGCGCAGGAAATACTGCTCCAGGTCTTCATGCTCCACAGCCAGCCTGGTGGGAGGCGTCCCCGCATTAACCAATCGGGTTGCGATTTCATCGGGTGCCTGGATGGCGCTCTCTTCATTCAAGATGAGCGTATTTTCAATCACTTTTACGGCATACCCTGCCTGAACCAGGGTGCAGCGGGCAGCTTCGAGGTCGTGTACTTTTATTTCCAGGCGCTGCGTCTGGAGTTCTTCCAATTGCACGGCTTCGAGTTCTTTGATCAATTTTCCCTGGTGGATGATACCGATACGCGTGGCGAGGCGATCCACCTCGGTCAGAATGTGACTGGACATGAATACGGTCACGCCTTTGTTGCGGGCAAGGCCTGCCAGGAGTTCGCGGATCTCCACCACCCCGGCCGGATCCAACCCATTGGTAGGTTCATCCAGGATCAGCAGTTCCGGCTCATGCAGCAGGGCGCGCGCCAGTCCCAGGCGTTGGAGATTACCTGTCGAAAGTGTGCCCGCTTTCCGGTCGGCGTAAAGAGCCAGGTCCAGGTGCTCGATGACGCGCTCAGGAGCAACCTTATCCGCAATCCCTTGCAGGCGGCGGGCAATCTCCAGGTTTTCCCGAACGGTTAATTCCGGGTAGGCCGCCGGGCGCTCGACCAGGTGGCCAACCCGTTTCCACGGCCCGCGTCCATGCGGGCCAACCGCTTGTCCCAGCACCTTGACCGAGCCATCACTAGGACGGATCATGCCCAGCAAGGCGCGGATGGTAGTAGTCTTCCCCGCGCCATTCAGGCCAAGAAAGCCGTAGATTTCTCCTTGCCCCACGCGCAGATCCACGGAGTTCACGGCGTGCACCGGACCGTAGGATTTGGAAAACCCGTTTGTCTCGATCGCTAAATTCATCCCAATCACCCTGTCGTCTTTGGTCTTCCGTGCCGGCGGATTTCCGGCTCGGGGAAAGGCTGTAATTATGAATCGCAAAACAATAAACGGGTTGGTATTTATTGTCAAGAGGGCTTGATAGAGACACATTCTTATCCCACCCGCCATCCGGTGGTAAAATCACGCCCATGTCCACTCCAACCGACCAGGTCCCCGCTTCTTACGGGGAAATCATTGCAAGACAACTGAAAGTCCGCCCGAACCAGGTGGATGCCACCATCCACCTGCTTGACGAGGGCAACACCGTCCCCTTCATTTCCCGTTACCGCAAAGAGATGACCGGTACCCTGGATGATGAACAGGTGCGTATCATCGCCGATGAACTGGTGCGCCTGCGCGGTCTCGACGAACGCCGGGCCACCATCCTGGCTTCCATCGAAGAACAGGGAAAGTTGACCGATGAACTGCGCCAGGCCATCCACACAGCAGGGACCCTGACCGCTCTGGAAGACCTTTATGCTCCCTACAAGCCCAAGCGCCGCACACGTGCCAGCATTGCGCGTGAAAAGGGGCTGGAAGGCCTTGCCAGTCATATCCTCAAGCAGACCCTCACCCGGCGCACCCTGGAAGACATCGTCCGGGAATCGTATCTCTCCGAGCAGGTGCCTACCATTGAAGAGGCCTTGCAGGGAGGGCGCGATATCGTCGCTGAAACCATCAGCGATCACACTGCCGTACGCCAGGCAACCCGTGAAAAAGCGCTCAAATTTGCGCTGCTGACCGCCGAAAAAGTGGCAGATGCGGTGGATGAGAAGCGCCTGTATGAGTCTTACTACGCATTCGAGTGCCGCGTCGACCGCCTCCAGCCGCATCAAATCCTGGCCCTCAACCGCGGCGAAAAAGAAGGCATGCTCAAAGTACACGTCCAGATCAACGAAGGCGATTGGCGGTCTGCCGTGGAAAGCAATTTCGAAGCCGATATTCTTTCTCCCTTCGTGGATGAACTCATCCTGGCTGAAAACGACGCCGCCGAGCGCCTGTTGCTGCCGGCCATCGAACGCGATGTGCGTCGCGAACTTGGCGAAAAGGCCGACGGACACGCCATCAACGTCTTTGCCACCAACCTGCGGGCATTGCTCAGTGTGCCGCCGTTGACCGGGCGGGTCACCCTCGGGATCGACCCTGGTTTCCGCACCGGCAGCAAAGTGGCCGTGGTGGATGCCACCGGCAAGCTGCTTGATACCGCCACCATTTATCCGCACGAACCAAAAAACGACTGGGTTGGGGCGTTGACCGCGCTCGAAGATATGGTTAACCGCCACCATGTCACCCTCATCACCATTGGCAACGGCACCGCCTCGCGTGAGACCGAAAAACTGGTCGCCGAGCTGACCCGCGGGGTCGAGTCGGTTAAATACCTGATCGTCAACGAGGCCGGGGCCTCCGTTTATTCCGCCTCGGCCCTGGCCCGCCAGGAGTTCCCCGAACTCGATGTAACCATTCGCGGGGCGGTCTCCATCGCCCGGCGTGCCCAGGACCCGCTGGCCGAGTTGGTCAAGATCGACCCCAAGTCCATCGGGGTCGGCCTCTACCAGCACGATGTGAACCAGGCTGCCCTCAGCCACGCTTTGGATGGCGTGGTTGAAAGCGTGGTCAATAACGTAGGGGTGGATGTGAACACCGCCAGCCCCGCCCTGTTGACCCACGTGGCAGGTGTCGGTCCAAAACTCGCCACCAGCCTGGTCGCCTACCGGGATGAGCATGGGGCCTTCCGCTCGCGCACCGAACTACGCCAGGTTTCAGGGCTGGGACCCAAGGCGTTCGAACAGGCAGCCGGCTTCCTGCGTATCCGCGCCGGCACAGATGCGTTGGACTCGTCCGCCATCCATCCCGAAAGCTACCCGGTTGCCCGCCTCGTCCTGGAGCAGGCCGGATTATCTACTGCGTCGTCAATTAAAGAACGCAAGCCCGCCCTGGAGGCCCTGCTCGCCCAGACCCCGCTGGAAAAACTGTCCCTGGAATTGAACTGCGGGGTTCCAACATTGAAAGATATCTTTGAGCAACTGGTCCGCCCCGGGCGTGACCCGCGGGCAGATACCCCGACTCCCATTCTTCGCTCGGATATTCTCAAGGCAGAAGACTTGGCGCCTGGGATGACGCTCAAAGGCACGGTTCGCAACGTGGTGGATTTTGGCGCCTTCGTGGATATCGGCGTCAAGCACGATGGTCTCCTGCACAAGTCCCAGATCCCGTTTGGGACGGTGCTCAAAGTGGGCGACATTATTGAACTGGAAATCCTAAAGATCGAGCCCGAGCGCAACCGCATCAGCCTGGGGTGGGCATAAGCCTCTCCTACCATGTCCATCCAGGCCTTGCTCTCCCGCTGGCGCTCGGATCCAGAAACAGCTCCCAACCTCCCCATCTGGCGGACCACCCCGCCGCGTTCCGCCGACCTGCGACCTTTCCCCGCTGACCTGCCGCATGTACTGGCAGAGGCGCTGGCTGGGCGCGGCATCCACAGCCTCTACAGCCACCAGGTCGAGGCGTGGGAGGCGACGCGCCGTGGCAGGAACATCGTCCTTGCCACCGGGACCGCCTCCGGGAAAACCCTGGGATACAACCTGCCGGTCCTGGCTGCCCTGCTCGAAGATCCGCAAGCCTGCGCCCTCTACCTTTTCCCCACCAAGGCTCTCACCCAGGACCAGTTATCCGGCCTGAATGCTTTTCAATCCTCGATCAAAAACCTGAAAGTCGCCATCTACGATGGCGACACGCCGCAGGCGCATCGTTCCGCCATCCGCAAGAATGCCGGCCTCCTCTTCACCAACCCCGACATGCTCCATACAGGCATCCTGCCCCACCACACAGCCTGGAGCGATTTCTTCCACAACCTGCGCTTCGTGGTCATCGACGAGATGCACACCTACCGGGGAGTGTTCGGTTCGCACGTGGCCAATGTGATCCGCCGGCTCAAGCGGGTGGCCAAATTCTACGGAGCATCGCCGCAATTCATCCTCACCTCCGCCACCATTGGCAATCCACAGGAACTGGCCGGGCGGCTGATCGAGTCTCCGGTCACGCTGATCAGTGAGGATGGTTCTTCCCGCGGGGAACGCCATTTCCTGCTTTTCAACCCGCCGGTGATTGACCCGGCCCTGGGAATCCGAAAAAGTTCCACCCAGGAAAGTATTCGCCTGGCCCGCGACCTGCTGGCACAGGATGTGCAGACGGTGGTCTTTGCCCGTTCAAGGCGGAGTGTGGAGATCCTTTTAAAGCAACTTCAGGATATGCCTTCATCTCTGCATATCCATCCCCTCACCCGCTGGGATGGAGGGGATGGCGGGGCGATCCGCGGCTATCGAAGCGGTTATCTTCCATCCCAGCGCCGCGAGATCGAAAAAGGATTGCATGACGGGAGCGTCCGGATGGTGGTGGCCACCAATGCCCTCGAACTGGGGATCGATATCGGCGGACTGGGGGCGGCGCTGCTGGTCGGTTACCCCGGCACCATCGCCTCCACCTGGCAGCAGGCCGGGCGGGCAGGACGCGGGGATGACCCGGCGGTGGCGGTTTTTGTCGCCACGGCCAACCCTCTCGACCAGTTCCTGGCCCACCACCCCGATTACTTTTTTGCCCGTTCCCCCGAGCAGGCGTTGGTCAACCCTAACCACCTGCTCATCCTGCTCAACCACTTGCGCTGTGCCATGTTCGAACTGCCCTTCGAGCAGGGGGAGACCTTCGGCAGCCAGCCGGTGGATGAGTATCTCGAGTTTCTTGTGACCAATAACGAATCTCATTTATCGAATGACCGATATTACTGGATGGCGGATGCCTACCCGGCCGCGGCGGTCTCATTGCGCTCAGCCTCGCCCGAAAACGTGCTCCTGCATGTCGAAGATGGCCAGGCGCCGCACATCCTCGGCGAGGTGGACCTGGCCTCGGCAGCCTGGATGGTGCACCCGCAGGCGGTCTATCTGCACGAAGGCCAGCAGTATTTCGTTCAGGATCTCAACCTGGCCCGCAATACTGCCGTCCTCATCCCGGTGGCGCTCGACTACTACACCGAGCCGCTGCGCCAGACCGAGGTGAGCCTGCTGTCAACGCTGGACAGCGCCGCCTGCCCCGCTGCCTCAGGCAATGGAGAATGCTGCACCCGGGCCTACGGCGAACTCCAGGTCACCACCCAGGTGACCGGTTTTCGCAAGCGAGCCTGGTTGGGGGGTGAGAACCTGGGCGAGGAACCGCTCGACCTTCCGCCGTCTGAATTGCAGACCACCGGGTACTGGCTGGCGCTTTCCGAGCAGACCATCGAGACCTTGCGCGCCGCCGGCGCCTGGACCAATGACCCCAACGATTACGGTCCCGGCTGGAACCGGCTGCGCGAGGCGGTGCGCCAGAGGGATGCGTATCGCTGCCAGATGTGCGGCGTGCCGGAGAGCGGAAATCGCCAGCACGAGGTGCATCACAAGATCCCATTCCGCCAGTTTATCTCTTCTGCCGAGGCCAACCGCATGGACAACCTGGTCACGCTGTGTCCATCCTGCCACCGCAAAGCCGAAACCAACCTGCGCATGAAGAGCGGGTTGTCCGGGCTGGCAACCGTGCTCGGGCAACTGGCTCCGCTGTTCCTCATGTGTGACAGCGGCGACCTGGGCGTCTATTGCGACCCACAGGCAGCCATCGCCGGTGGGCAACCCGCCGTGGTGCTCTACGACCAGGCTCCGGCGGGGATCGGTTTCAGCCAGAAATTGTTCGAACTCCACCCTGAATTGCTCAGGCGTGCGCTGGAACTGGTGCAGGAGTGCGAGTGCGAGGATGGTTGCCCTTCCTGCGTAGGCCCCGCCGGAGAGAATGGAGCCGGAGGCAAGCAGGAGGCACTGGCGATTTTAGAGCAATTGACAGGAGTTGAAAGGAACCCATCATGACCGATACCCCCAAATTGATCGTCGTTCATAACCCGCAGGCTTACCGCTTCGAGATCGCCAGGGAGGGTTTCCTGGCGGTGCTCGAATACATGCTGGCCGATGGGAAGATCATATTTACCCATACCGGTGTGCCCGAGGCGCTGGGTGGGCAGGGCATTGGGTCACGCCTGGTGGCTGCCGGGTTGGATTATGCCCGGGAGCAGGGGCTGAAAGTGGTGCCTGCGTGTTCGTTCGTCGCCGCGTATATCCAGAAACATCCTGAAACCCAGGATCTGGTGAAATAACAGCTAAAGTTCCAGATAAATATTGCGGCGCTCTTTTATGAGCGCCGCAATTTTCTTGGTTATAAGAGCTATGAAG
>CAIKOL010000368.1 GCA_903829085.1 uncultured Anaerolineales bacterium
ATGGCACGCGTGGCGTCCAGGCTGGCATTTAGTTCACGGTCAATGCGCTGCATGACCGAGAGTTCTTCCACGCGGTCATTCAGGGCCTGGTCGGTGAGGGTATACAGGCGGGCATTTTCGATGGCCACGGAGGCCTGCCCGGCAAAGGCGGAGAGCAGGTTCTGGTCATCATCCACGAATGGCAGGCCGTCCTTGCGGTTGATGACTTCCAGCACGCCTATGACGCTCTCCTTGACCTGGAGCGGAACAGCCAGGAGGGTGCGGGAGATGAAGCCGGTCTGCTGGTCAGTGGGGGCGAAACGACCCGCGGAGTGCTGGGCGTCATTTTCTACCACCGGGCCGTGGGTTTCAACCGCACGCCCGACGATACCGCTGCGAGGAGGCAGCCGCTGCCCGATCAGGTTTTGAGCCACGGGGCCGGCAGTAGCCTTGAAAACCAGTTCGTCGGTGGTCTCATCCACCAGGAAAAGGGTGCCGGCTTCGCAATTCAAAATGGTGACGGCGCTGTCAAGGATATTCTGGAGCAGCGGCTCGGTTTCAAGGGTGCCGGTCAACTGGCGGGTGATGTCGTTGAGGGTGGAGAGCTGGTGGGCCCGGCGCTCGGTCTCCAGCAGCAGGCGGGCTTTGACAATGGCGCCGGCTGCCTGCTCGGCAATGGATTGCAGGAGTTCCTGCTGGCCGGGGGTATACACCACGCTGGCATCGTGGCTGCCGACCGAAAGCGCTCCGATGGTATCCGCCCCGGCGTTGAGCGGCACGCCCACCCAGGCATGTACACCCGCTGTGAATGGCGCCACATTGCGCGCCTGGCACTCGCGGGCGTAATCCGGGGTCAGGATCGGGCGGCTGTTGCGGATGATGGATGGGCTGAGACCGGCGGATGGCGGCAGGGGCTGGTTCTCGCGTTCGGTCAAACGGTCTTTGTTTTCCAGACAAAAAGCAAAATAAAAATAGTCGCTTTCTTTGTTGAAGAGCGTGATATGGAAATCATCCACCGGCAGTACCTGGGCGGTCTGGGCGTAGATCAGTTCGAGGATGTCGTCGAAAGCCACCGTGATGTTGACACCCTGGGCCACGCGCGCCAGGATGTTCATCTCGCGCACGCGCCGTTCCAGGTTAAAGATGACCTGGGCACGCTCAATGGCAATGGCAGCGGCGTTGCCGATCTGGGTGAGAAAATTGAGATCCTGGGTGGCATAGGTCTCCCCGGAGCGGCGTGCTCCCAGGGCCAGCCAGCCAATGGGGCGATCACTGCCCGGCAAAGTGACATACAACTGCGCGCCCAGTAAAGCCAGGCGGGCCTGTTCGGAATGCAAGGCGGGCGGCAGGCTGGTTTCATCAAAAAAGAAGGGCATTTCGGCGTTGCCCAGAGCCTGCACCAGCGGGCTGCTGGTGTTGAAGCGGATATCGCTGGTGGGGCGCCCATCCTCGCCAGCGGCTGCCACGTACTGATCACTGAGCGGATCGTAAACGTAGATATGCACCTGGTCGGGCAGCAGGCTGGTGGTGATGTGAGCGCGCAGGATGCGCAGGATGGCAGCCAGGTCGACCGTGTTGGTCAACTCATGGCTGAACTGGCGGACACGTTGTTCGTAAGCGCGCACCCCGCGGAAGAAGACCAAATCCACGAACTGCTGCAGCCGGTTGCGCAACGGGTTCAATCCCAGCGCCAGCACGAACACGATCAGCCCGATGAACAGGGGATTGTTCGCCTGGAAAGCCTGGTCGAAGAGCAGCACCAGCCCGCTGACCAGCAGGGCATACCCGCCCAGGACCAAAACCGTGAGCAGGGCATATACAACCCCCTGGCGCAACAGGAAATCGGTGCGCAACAGGCGTTGACGCAGGATGGTGAAGCCAGTGACCAGCGGGAAAACGACGGTAAACAGCAGCAGGATGGGCGGAAAATTATACTGTTGCAGGGCAGGCAGGAGGCTCTTTGGAAAGGCTGTCAGCAGGAACCAGAACCCCAGGGGCCCAAAAGCAATGATCACGCCCCACAGGATGGTCCGGGCCTGCTGGCGCACCACCGGCGACCTGGCAGCGAAGCGGCGGTAGAGCACCATGCCGACAAATAAAATGATCGCCAGGCTGAAAAAGATGTAGATAGTGCGCCAGTTGAGGATATACGCAGCCGGCTGGTTGAGATCGTAAAGGTGGAAAGCCGCCAGGGCGAACAGGACCAGGCCAATTGCATATCCGATCCAGCGCAGGGCTGGGCGGCTTTTCGGCCAGCGCATCTCCTGGGGGAAGACCAGCGCCAGGTCGATCAAAGCGCCAGCCCCAAAGGCCAGCGAAAACGTCCAGAGCAGGGAAAGCCAGTGGGTGGTGTACAGGTCGAACAGGGCGGCACAACTTATTGCCACCGAAGTGGCAAACAGGGTGAAAGCGCCTCCTGCAGGCTCGCCGCGCCGCAGCCCAAAAATCCACAGGCTGATCCCCAGGAAGATCAATCCAATCCCGTAGGGAATAAAGAAATATGCCAGGCGTGCATTGGCTGGGAAAGCCTGGAGCGTTACCAGTCGGGTTTCCAGGGCGCCATCCGCGATCCGGCGCAAAACCACCGGCACCTGCTGACCCGCTGCAGATCCCGCCAACGCGGCTTGGACCTGGGCTTCGCTGCGGACATCCACCCCGTTGACGCCTGTGAGCTGGTAATTTACCCTCAGCTGCTTATCCAGGAACAAGCCCCAGGACTCGGCTGGCGTCTGCTGGCCCACGCCGTTGAAGACCATGGTCTGCTCGACAAAAGCCCCCGGGAAAGGCGTGCGCATCCAGTTGACTGCCAGGAAAGGAATGATCACAAAGGCGATCAACGCAATCCCCTGGTAGATCAGTACAATGATCTGGAGGAAACGGTTGAAGAGGCGGTTTAAGCGTTCAGATGGCAGCATAATGAAGGATCATCCCGTGAGATGGCGAAGATTTACAATCAATTTACGTATCTTCTCAATAAGTGGGGGAGGCGTGGGGTCCCCAGTTTAGTGAGAAGTTATAATTTTACACTACATTCAGACGTAGAAAACAACTTTTTCATATCATTTCGGGAGACCTGCGTACCCTACGGCTCATCGTCTTTCATTAACTTATCCACGTCCACATCGTAATCTCCCCATTTGCTGCCGCTGGCAGTTGAAAAGATCATCTGGTTGGTGATCTCCGATTGGGCCTCGGCCTTCTTAACGTCTGCCCGGCGTTTCGCGGCGGCGTCTGAAGGCGGAGTCCCGTCGTCGCTCACCACCGACAGGATCCTCACCTCGCGCAGATCCCCCTGTGTGTAAGGGATGATCTCCCCGGCGCGGTGTCCCAAAAGGAGCTGGCCCAGGGGGGTGTTCTCATCCAGCAGGCCGCTCTTGAAGTCCGCCTGTTTGCCCGGAACAAGGGTGAACTCGCGGCACTCGGCTTCCCCGGTCGAATCCACCAGTTCCACCTGCACGCGGCAGTGGAGTGAAATGAGCGCAAGGGGTGGGTTCGGTTCCATGCTTCCATGATACCAAAGATTCGTGCCGGAATCTCCACACATTGCCACCCAATCTCCACAATTTCTCCATATCTATGAGGTATTTATTATCTCGATATTAGTATCCTATGTATCATCTTAAAGGGGGGAAACACCCCGGATTTCTAAGAAGATACTAGCCTATCAATAAAATGAGGGAGAGGTGTTGGGTGTGTGTGCGGCGTAGCCGCACACACACCCAACACCCTCCCGGTTTGTTGAGCTGATACCAATCTTATTATCTGCAATAAAAGGAGAGTTCCAATGAGTAAGAAACAGAAGGTTTGGATTGCCGTCGGGGGTTCGGTGGTGGTCATCATCGCCGTTGTACTTGTCGTTGCGAGCATTCGCAGCCAGGCCAGCAGCAGCAGCACGGCCGCTTACCAGACGACCACCGTGCAGGTGGGGACGCTGACCTCCAGCGTGGATGGCTCTGGAACCGTGGCATCCACCCAGTCCGCCAACCTGTCCTGGCAAACCAGCGGGCAGGTTGACCAGGTGACGGGCAAGGTGGGCAGCCAGGTCAAGGCCGGAGATGTGCTGGCCACCCTGATCCAGGACTCCCTGGCCCAGAGTAACCTGGAGACCAGTCTGGTCAACGCCCAGGAAAATCTGGCTTTGCTGACCTCCCCCTCGGCCATCGCCGCGGCCCAGTCAACCGTTGCATCGGATGAGCAGGCGGTTAACACTGCCAAGATCAATGTGGCCAACCTGGACTATCACAACCAGGGCGCCATTGCAAACGCCTCTGCCAGTGTGACGCTGGCGCAGACCAACCTGGATAATGCCCAGAGTAATTACAATTCCATCAACCTGCCTGATACTGACCCGCTCAAGGCCCAGTCTTACCAGCTCTTGTATGGGGCTCAACAGAAGTACAACAGTGCCGTCTATACCTATAACGCCCTGACCGGCACTTCCTCCCAGGCCACCATCGACGCCACTAAAGCTGCGCTGGCATTGGCGACCGCCAACCTGGCCCAGGACCAGGACTACCTGGCAGCCTTGACCGGCGGGACTGTGCCCGCCAACGCCACGGGATCAGCCTTGCTCAAGTTAAAGCAGGCCCAGTTGGCAGTCCAGACCGCCCAGGAGAACCTGGACGCGACCACGCTGACCGCTCCATTCGATGGCACCATCACCAAGGCAAGTGCAATCCACGGCGATATTATCTCGGCGGGTACGCAGGTTTTCCGCATCGATAACCTATCCAACCTGCAGGTGGCCGTCAATGTCACCGAGGTGGATATCAACGGGATCAAGACCGGGCAGCCTGCCACGATCACTTTTAACGCCATTCCCAATACAACCTATACCGGTACGGTCGTTTCGGCAGACCTGGCAGGCACAGTGGGTCAGAACAGCACCACCTTCACCGTCACTGTCGAGATCACCAATGCCGATGTCCAGATCAAGCCGGGCATGTCGGCCAACGTCACCATCACGACCAACCAGGTGGCGAATGCCCTGCTGGTACCCAGCACAGCCATCTTCACTGACACCACCGGGCAGCCGTATGTGTACCTGATCCAGAATGGCACTCCGACCACCGTGGCGATCACGCTCGGCGCCGCCTCGGATACCACCACCCAGGTCACCGGCAACAGCCTGAAGGAAGGCGATATGATCGTGCTCAGCTTTGCCAGCACATCTTCCAGCATCGGCGGGTTCGGGATGGGAATGGGTGGGGCGATCGGCGGTGGTACACGCGTCCAGCAGGTAACAACCCCATAGGCTTGGAGGATAAAATGGAAGAACCAGTGATCCGGGCCGATGGCCTGACCAAATTCTATCGTATGGGCGAAGTGGAAGTACAGGCACTGCGCGGCATCTCCCTGCTGATCAAACGCGGAGAAGCCGTGTCCATCATGGGGCCTTCCGGTTCCGGAAAGACCACCCTGATGAATATCCTGGGCTGCCTGGACCGGCCGACCGGCGGCGAGTATATCCTGGATGGCGAAAAAGTATCCGGGCTGAACGACGACCAGCTGGCTGGCATTCGGAATCGCAAGATCGGTTTCGTGTTCCAGTCCTTTAACCTGCTCCAGCGTACATCCGCGCTTGCCAATGTCGAACTGCCGATGAGTTATTCCAACGTGTCGAACGACGGCCGGGGGCAGGCGGTGGCAGCCTTGCAGGCGGTTGGCCTGGAAAAACGCATGAAGCACCGACCGACCGAACTCTCCGGCGGCGAGCAGCAGCGCGTGGCCATTGCCCGGGCGCTGGTCAATCAGCCTGCCATCCTGATGGCCGACGAACCGACCGGCAACCTGGACACCAAGGTGGGCCAGGAGATCATGAACCTGCTGCTCTCGCTTAACCGCCAGCGCAATATGACCCTGATCATCATCACGCATGACCCGAGAATTGCCTCCCAGACGCAGCGCACCATCCGCATCTGCGATGGCTTGATCGAGGAGAATATCCAATGAAATTACAACGGGTTTTAAAGGAAACATTCACCAGCCTGAGCGGCAATAAGCTGCGCACCGGGTTGACCGTGCTGGGCATCGTCATTGGGGTGGGGGCAGTGATCGCCATGATGTCCATCGGGCAGGGCGCCCAGAACTCCATTGCAGCCCAAATCAATAGTATCGGCACCAACGTCCTGTATGTCTCAGCGGGAGCAGGGGTTCGTTTTGGCGGAGGCGGCGGGTTCAATGAAGTGCGGAATATAAAAGAATTGACCTTGGCGGATGCCGTGGCAATGGCGAACCCGCTCCAGGCCCCCTCAGTCCAGGCCGTGGCGCCCATCCTCCAGGGAGGCAATATTTCAGCCTCTGCCAATGGACAGGTAACCACCACCAGCGTATATGGTGTGACCACCAGTTACTTCTCCATCCGCAACCAGCAGGTCACTGAAGGCACTTTTTTTAATGACCAGCAGGTGAACACCCATGCCCGCGCAGCCGTGATCGGTGTGGACCTGGCCACCACGCTCTTCGGCAGGACAACTGACCTGACTGGGCAGAAGATACTGATCAACAGCCAGACCTTCACGATCGTCGGTGTGCTCAAGGCCTCCGGCGGGACCGGCTTTGGCGGGAGTGCTGATAACCAGGTGATCATTCCGATCACCACCGCCCGCGACCGCGTTGTCAGCCGCCCCGGTACTGCGGTGGATATGATCTACGTCCAGGCCACCAACGCAACAGCTGTTCCAGAGGCAAGCACGCAGATTTCCAATATCATGCGCCTGCGCCACCACGTGGCAGTGGGCAAGGAAGACTTCGGCGTCACCAGCCAGCAAAGCCTGCTATCGACGGCCTCTTCGATCACCGGCATTCTGACCGCCGTGTTGGGTGGCATTGCGGCCATTTCCCTGCTGGTGGGCGGGATCGGCATCATGAACATCATGCTGGTCTCGGTGGTGGAAAGGACGCGCGAGATCGGGCTGCGCAAGGCGCTGGGAGCCCGCAACCGCGACATCATGACCCAGTTCCTGGCAGAGAGCTCCTTCCTGAGCCTGGTGGGCGGATTGATCGGCATCCTGCTGGGCTGGTTAATCTCGTTGATCATTGGCCAGATCGCTTCGGCCAGCGGCACATCATTAAGCCCCGCCGTCAGCCTGAACTCCATCCTGCTGGCAACCGGCTTTTCGATCGCCATCGGTTTGTTCTTTGGCATCTATCCGGCCCGGCGGGCTGCCCGCCTGGAACCGGTGGAAGCATTACGCTACGAATAATTCCAAAAGAGGTAAAAATGTCCACACTTGAGGGTCAACCCAAAAAAGTAAAAATACTGAATACCAAACTGTTGCCCATCGCGGCCATCCTGCTGCTGGTGCTGGCCTTGCTCTTCATGGCAACACCGCTCTTGCGGGTTACCGGGGGTACCGCCCCCACTGGTTTCAACCGCCAATTTACCGGTCAGATTAACCCTGGCGGAACGAACGGGTTTCCCAACCCGGGAACCGGCACGCAAGGCCAGGGTTTCACCGTTCCAAGCGACGGGATCCAAGGCCAGGGAAACGCCAACCGGACGTTTGCAGGGCGGGGCACCGGCCTGCTGGGATTCAGCCTGCTGAGCGGCATCACCGGCACGATCGTCTACGGAGTCCTTCTGCTGGTGGCCCTCGCCGCCGCACTGGGCATGTTCCTTGCCAAACACTGGGGGCAGGTGCTCGGCATTGTCATGGCAGTGGTCTATCTGTTGCTGGCACTGGTCAGCTTTCTGCCGATGGTCTTGATGGCCTTCATGAGAGGTCTGAATGCTCTGAGCCTGGGCCTGGGCATCCTGCACCTGGTGCTGGCCATCGCGGTCATCGTGCTGGCCTCCATCCCGGCCAGGAAAATATTGACCCCGGCCGCCTCCATATCAACGGACACTCCTAAATAACTCTTACTGGTAACTTCTCATTAGACTGGGGACGGGGGGTGTGCGTGCAGCGTAGCCGCATGCACACCCCCAATATTCCCCCACTTATTGAGAAGATACTCTTAATGGTGTTTGGATGCTTCTGACACTGCCCTGACGGGTACGGTTTTATGAATTCGAAGCCTCCAAACCCTTCTTTCTTGCATGAATCATCCATCTGCGCCATAATAATGATGTCTCTCTGGAAATTTCCATGCACAGCAGCATCTACACAACAGCTTTCCAGGGAGCATGAAATGGAAACGCCATGCCCAAGAAGATACTCGTCATAGATGATGAACCCAAGATCGTCGAGATATGCAGCGACTATTTGCATGCCGCCGGCTTTGATGTGATCACAGCCGGGGATGGGTTGCAGGGGTTGGCGCTGGCGCGTTCCCAAAAACCCGACCTGATCGTGCTGGATCTGATGCTGCCCGGCATGGACGGGCTTGATTTCTGCCGCTCCCTGCGGCACGAGAGCAACATTCCCATCATCATGCTCACCGCCCGCATCGAGGAAACAGACAAGCTCATCGGGCTTGAGCTGGGGGCGGATGATTACATGACCAAGCCGTTCAGCCCGCGCGAACTGGTGGTGCGCGTGCGCACGGTGCTGCGCCGCGCCAGTGGGGACCCTACCAGTGAAGTGATCCGGGTGGGCGACGTTACCCTGGACCGCACGCGTTACCAGGTGAACCTGCCGGACCGCAGCGTCGTGCTGACCATGACCGAGTTCGAACTGCTGGCAACCATGATGAGCCAGCCGGGACGCATTTTCACCCGCGCCCAGTTGCTCAACGCCGTGCGCGGCGTGGCATTCGAAAGCTACGAGCGGGCCATCGACTCGCACATCCGCAACCTGCGCCGGAAACTTGAGCCCGGAGAGTACATCATCACCATCCACGGTGTTGGCTACAAATTCGAAGGCTAGCGCATGCCCCATTCCACAACCGTCCGCTCGATCCGCAACCGCCTGTTCCTGCTGCTTTTGCGCGCCTTTGTCATTGTGGTGGCCTTCCTGATCCTGTTTACGCTGCTGGCCACCGGCCTGGTCCTGTCTTCCCCTTCCCAATCCAACCCACTCGCCCGGCTGCCAACCATCGCCCGCCTGGAAACGTATTACATCGCCCGCGGCAGTTGGGATGGCGTGAATGCCATTTTTGCCAATTCCCTGGATATTGAAGCGGCACAGTGGAACTCTTCTATCCTCCTGGATGCAAGCGATCACATCATTGTGGAGCATGGGGTGCAAATTACGCCGGCTCTCTCACTGGTCTACCAGCCGGCTCCTGGAGAAACGGTAACCCCCATTTCGGTGAACGGCCAGGTGGTGGGGAAACTGGTGGTGGGACAGAATACCCAGCCGTCAGAGAGGCTGTTCACGCTGCGCTTCCTCCAGCCGGTGCTGCTGGTCTCGCTGTTGCTGGCGGTTTTTGCCACCCTGATCGGCCTGCTGCTGACGCGCCGGGTGGTTACGCCTCTGGCCGAGGTGATCGCCGCGGCCGAGGAAATCGCCGGGGGCAAATTACACACGCGTGTGCCGGCCAAGGGGTCGGACGACCTGCGCGACCTGAGCGATAGTTTTAATAAAATGGCCGATGCCCTGGAACGCAACGACCGCGAGCGGCGGGATATGCTGGCTGACATCGCCCATGAATTGCGCACCCCTCTCACCATCATGCGCGGCCGGCTGGAAGGCATCATGGATGGCATCTACCCGGCAGATGAAGATTCCATCGGCCCGGCGCTTGAGGAAGCCTACCTGCTCGAGCGTCTGGTGGAAGACCTGCGCCTGCTGACCCTGGCCGAAAGCCACCAGTTGACCTTTGAGAAACACGAACTGGACCTGCTCGAGATCGCCCGGCGATCGATCAGCATGTTCCAGGCCGAGGCCGATGAGAAGAAGATCAGGCTGGAACTGGTCACCTCCCTGGAGAAAGCCCTGGTCATCGCCGACCCGCTGCGCACCGAACAGGTGGTGGGTAACCTGGTCTCGAATGCCCTGCGCTATGTGCCGGAAGGCGGGCGCGTCTGGGTGGAAATTTCCCGCCTGGGCGCTGACCTGTCCATCAGCATCAACGATGACGGTCCCGGCATCCAGGAAGCAGACCTGCCGTTCATCTTCAACCGCTTCTGGCGCGGGGAGAGATCACGCTCGCGCGTCTCGGGCGGGGCGGGGCTGGGACTGGCAATTGCCAAGTTGCTGGTCGAGGGCCAGGGGGGGCGCATCCGCGCCAGTAACCTGCCCGATAGGGGCTTGCAGATGACCGTTACATTCCCGGCATTGCTTTCTTAAAGTCGGGGTTTGGGGTGTTGGCGGTCAGCGAA
>CAIKOL010000369.1 GCA_903829085.1 uncultured Anaerolineales bacterium
ATCCCGGAATCGGCGCGAAATTCATTACGCCTTATTTACTCTGGAACCTGGATGGATAACCAAAGAATTTACAAAGAATTGGAGATCCTTGCACAAGCCTTCAATCAGGCCGGAATTCCGCTGGTGGTACTCAAAGGCGCCTGTTTTGCGCTGACCGTTTACCCGGATATTGGTTTGCGACCAATGAGTGATTTGGACTTATTGGTTCCAGGCTCAAAACTACTCGAGGCAGCCAAAATCGCCAAATCTCTTGGTTATGGTGATATCAAGCCCAAAGACAATCCCGGTTTGATGGGTTTTCACAACCACGTGATCTGCCTGCAAAAAATAAGCCCCCAGATTATTACGCTTGAATTGCATAAAGGTCTGGTAGCTGACCAGATTTATAAATATGCCATCCCGGTGGATTGGTTTTGGGAGCAGACCGAATCTTTCGATGTCTCATTATTGAAACGAAGTGATCTAAATATTCTCATGTTGACCCCTACCGCCCAGGTACTTTATGCAGCCTCGCATGCCATGTTGCAGCACGGCGGCAAGGAGGCGCACCTGCGCTGGTTTTATGACCTGGATCGCCTGGTCCGTTCTTATGATGGGCGTTTGGACTGGGATCTACTCTTGTCGCAATCAAAGGTCTTTGAATGGGGCTCAGCGCTGGAAGCAGCCCTGTCCAAGGCAGTTGCCTGCTTCGATACGCCCATCCCTGAACAAATACTGGATAGGTTATCAAGGATTTCAGATCGGAATCAAAAATTGGTGGCACTCAAGCAGACAAAACCAGATTCATACGTGCTGGCTGAATATCAGAAACTGCTCTTGCTGAAAGGTCTTGCCCGGTTCCGATATCTCTGGGCTTTCATTGTTCCCAGCCCGACCTACATGCGTTCACGTTATCATTTTAAAACTTCCTGGGTGCTACCAGCCTATTACCTGTTCCGCTGGGGGTTTATTTTAAAAGAATTAATACTTACGCTTATTAAGCTTCTTCGAAAAGGCCACACAGCCACACAGTAACCAGAAGATGTACCCGCGAGAAAAGAGGGCTTGCTAAAAAGCAATTCCCATATCTGGATGAAATTCCAAAGGTTGCCGCGTAGTAGTTTCACAGTTGAATTGTTGAGGTGTCAGAAATGCCAATGTATAAATTATCCAAAGACGCTGTACTCGAAACCTTCGAAGATGGAGGCCTGGTTCTCATCCTCTCGGATCGCCGCCTGGTGGAGCTAAACCCGAGCGCAACAGAGATTGTTAGCCTGTTGGACGGTCAGCGAACTCCGGAACAGGTAGCAACTGAAATAGCCATAAAACATGATATCGATAATGATTATCCGATTAGCCAAATAATACTTGATGTGATAGAATTATGTAACGAATTATTTCGAACTGGAGTGCTCGAACTCCAGCCTGACCTATAGGAGAGTGGATATATGGCAACCATTGTGGCAACTTGTTTCTTACAAAACCCGGATGTGGTCCTGCGCGAAGAGGACCCGGATGAAGGTGGCTTGCTTTTCAATCCTGATACCAACCAGGTCAAAGTCATCAATACAACAGGCCTGTTTATCTGGGAAAAATGCAGCATTGCCCGCACATTGGAAGAGATCGTTTCAGAGGTCCAAAAAGGGTTTGAAGATGTGCCGTTGGAGCAGGTTGCCCAGGATGTTCGGGAATTTGTGGATGGCATGCAGGCCAGTGGATTTATTGGCACAGTGGAGACACCAGGATAACTTATTATGAATGATTTAAAGGTAATGTCTTCCCCAAAGCACGTGGATATTGCGATTACTGGTAAATGTAACCTGGCCTGTCAATATTGCTTTTATGCCGACGAGATGGTGGCACGTACCAATTTGCCTACGGAACGTTGGCTTACCTTCTTCGAAGAACTGGGTCGGTTGGGCGTTATGACCGTCTGTCTGACCGGCGGGGAGGTCTTTACCCGCCCCGATCTGTTCGAGCTGATCGATGGCATCATCGCCAATCGCATGCGTTA
>CAIKOL010000370.1 GCA_903829085.1 uncultured Anaerolineales bacterium
CCATCAACTCCCCAAGAAATTATTTCTCCCGCCTTGGGGCGGGGTTTCCCATGTGTTCGCAGGCTACTGCGTTTTCGGAAGTAGACTTTGAGAACACCGTGGCATCCTTCCAAGCTCCTATTGAAAACCCGCCCCATCCGCAGTATAAAGAAGATGCCGGGACTGCACGATTGCAGCCCTCCCGCCCCGGGGAGCACGCCCTTTCACCCGCACGGGCGACGGCATTTACCCTTTTCATAAGGAGGAACCCATGCCAACTGCTCCTGTCCATACCAAGTACGTGGAACTAATCAAGAACAAGGTGCTTGCCAGCGCGGAAGATCCGGTCGGGCCGGGGTACGACGTGCTGTTCGACGAAAAGATCCCGGTTGCCGGCTGGAAGGAGATCCGCGTCTGGGTGCACGTCTTTGTGGACAATTACGAGACCACCCCGGTGACGGCCTCCACCAAGCTGGACGTGCGCTTCATGCATGACTTTTGCGGCAGCAACTCGTTCGACTACGCCGTGACCAGCCTTGATTACAACCATGTCACTTCGTACATCAACGGGGTTGCCACCCAGGATATCATCGGCAAGGAACTGCGCCTGCTGTGCCACCCCCGGCACCTGCCCGCCGGCCCCTACCGCCTGACGGTCACCTACCTGCTGGTGCGCTGACCCGCCCGGACTGCCAGATACGCTTCACAATAATCACCATCGAAGGCGTGCACCTTCATTATGGCGCACTCCCGGCAAGACACCGGGACGATGTGCTGTGCGCTACCTGCTGCTTCGAAGGCCCATGCCTTTGCAGCCGAAAATACCCAGTTCGGCGAGATGACTAGCCGAACTAGCCGAGGCGGCTTGAAGCCGCCTCGGCTTAAAAATCGACGCGCGAGGGCAGTGGTGTGAAAACGAAAAAACGAATACCCGGCCGCGTGCAGAGACCATGTTGATATATGAAAGAACTTCCCAAGGAAAAATCGGGTTTTTACGAAAAAGTATTCGTTTTTGGGGGCAGGGCTGTGAAACAGAATTAGAATTGTTTCACAAAGAGACAATTCCGGCGACTCAGCCTGCCCGCCAGGGGAGTGGTAGGTTGGGAGGGGGTCAAGATTCTTCCACGCGTCAGATTCCTTTTCGCATCGATTTACTTATGAATAACAACCTCAGATGGTTTGGCGCAGCCGTGCAGCTTCTGACTGCTGGATTTCTAATTGGGAGCTGGTCATTCCTAAACTCATCATCATTTTTGAGTTGCTATTTCCGGTGCCAACCTACCAATTAAGAACTTGCCAAGAGGAATGGAAGTAACTAATGTACACAGGTAAAGGAGTATAGCTAAAACGATACCTCCTAATGTATTAAAAAGCCGAAAGCCAAGTAATCCGCCAATAAACACAGCATAAAATCTTGCAGGCACACTGCAAGAAGCGATTAATGATGAACTCGTATTTACCCAATTTGAACCTTTAGCGATAAACCATGAAAGAGCAGCGCCCACGGGAATGGCTATTATTGCAATTGGTAAGATTATAAAAAACAACGGCTCTAATTGCATTAGGTTAAAGAGAATGACAGTAACAATCGCAGGGATTGCAAAGATTAAATGCCCTGCCAAAGTAATATATAAGAATTTCGAAAAGGCAACTTCAGGAATTTTTTCAACCATTGTTTGTTCCTTTTTACTTGGGCAATGAACCGTACAACGATTTATTCAGCATCCTTGCTTTGATGGACTCAAAACGCTGCTGTCAGGCGGCAGAATTAAATAATCCTTCAGTCGCAGTTGCTGGTCCGCATCGGTAACGATACTGCCCGGGTAGACCAGATAATGAACGGTTTTCAGCATGGGTCCTGAGATGGGGCTTGCACAGTGCATACAACGCGCCGGATTGCGAAATCTCCACCTGCCCCCCGCTGGAGCGGGTTGAAGCAGCTTTTCAAACCGTTGCCGATTTGCCCTCCCCTGCGTCCACAGCCTCTCCCCGGGAAAGAGCTCCTCCAGAAGCGGGTCAAACAAATTCCAAACCAGGCTGAGCGTACCGGCATCGTTGTAAAGGAACCCCTGGTCGGAAAAGCCGGCATGATAAACATAAGGCTGGTTGAAGACAGTCTCTTTACCACAATGCTTGCATTTCAAGGATAGAGTCTCATTAGGTGTCATTGTCAGAAAACCTCAAACGCCGCTTATTTTTTTGTTCAACCATCCTTGCTTTGAAGGACGCAAACCGCCAACTAACCATCCTGTGTCCCGAACCCAAAGGATACCTGCTCGCCTCGCCTGGTTGCCCAGAATATTATCAAACCATATATGACCAGGACGAATGGCAGCGCCAGGAGATTGGAGTTGATAATACTATGGGCTATCGCCCCGGGCAGGATCGACCTGGTGCCCACGCGCAGCAAAGCCAGCACCAACCCGGTCCCGAACACGTTGAGCAGTCTCTCAACGATCGTGTAAAGCACCGGAGCCTGTGGAGAGCCGTTCTGGCTGGAAAAGGATGGCTGGAAAGTCTGCGTATGCGCCAGGGCAAAGAGCAGGGAACTTGCGATGACGGCCCACAGCCACGCCCTGCGTTTTTTGCCGAACAGTTGCATGAAAAAGGTGATCAGGAAGCCTCGAAAGAACACTTCCTCGCCGGTTCGGGCAAACGCTTCCAAAGCGCCGCTCCCCCACGTGCCCGCCTTGGCATTGGTGAGCGCCGCGCACAACAGGGTAACGATCAGGGCCGCCAGGGCGAGATAAGGGCTGAGGCTGAAGCCAAAGTCGGTAACTTTCCAGTGAGCGGCGAGCGGCAGGCCGATCACGGGCAGGTACAGCGCTGCCCAAAAGAGCAGTTGCCAGAGCACCGGGTTCGTGGCCGGGCCGGGCGTGTAAGGCTCGGTGTAGTTCAGGGTGCTGCCAATGGCAAGCAGAAGTATGCCATACAGGCCGCCCCAAAATAACCACTTGCCTTCATTCGCTTGCTTCAGCTTCTCTTCCATGCTGGCCTCGCAATACAGGCTACCCGCTGCACGCTTGATTGGGTGCAGTTGGATTTAAACACCTTTTGCCTGTATCTTCTCAATAAGTGGGGGAGGATTGGGGGGGGGTGCGTGCGGCTGCGCCGCACACCCCCCCGCCCCAAGTTTATGGAGAAGTACCTTTTGCCTTTACTAATTCTACAACCTGGCGGATTGAATCGATCACCAGTTCAGGCTCCGAGTTTTGGATATAGTGGTCATCATATTTTGAAAAATATTGCCTGCTCCTGGAGGATGATTTCAAAAATTCAGCCTGCAAGCTTGTTTCAATGCTATTCATTTCGTCTGTGTCAGTCGCCCGGGTTATGACGATCAGCGGAAAATCAAAGACGCGCGGATTGTTGCGAACTTGCTGGATGCTTGCGATCCGGTCGATGGCTTCATCGTTCTTGGACGGGTCTTTGACCGACGCCCACATGCGAGCGGCGCGTTCTTCTGAAAGGACTTTTTCAAATTGCTCGTACTTGTTTTCGTGAACCGCGTCGATCAGGATCATTCCTGCAATTTCTTCGGGATATTGATTAGCATACCAGCGGGCGTTGATCCCGCTCCAGGAGTGGGCAACCAGGATATAAGGTGCGGGAAGGGCTGCCGCCATCAACAGGTTTCTCAGGTCGGAAATGATATCTTCACAGGTTCTTGGAATGGAAGCCTTTTCGCTGTGCCCCAGACCTGCCCGGTCATAACTGATACATCTTGAAAACTTCGCCACTTCCGGCTGGACCTTTGCCCAATCTTCTGAAGTGCCGCCCAGCCCTGCGTCAAGAACTACGCTGGTTGCCCCTTCGCCAGAAAGCAAACCAAACAGGCGGTGACCATTCACCACTGCGTGAATCTCAAGAGTAGTCAATTGTCTTCTCCCAACATTTTTTCAGGACAAGCACCCAACTCGCGGATCCGCACATCCCAAAATTGCCTATGCCTGGAATTCGTCAATCAGTGAAAGCGCCATGCGGGTTGCTTCCCGGGCATATTCCATGCAGCGTTCCATCAGGTGATTTTCCATAAAATACCGTTGTCCCGCCGCGCCTGCCAGGTCGCAAGCGATCAATTGGCGGCAATTGGCGGAACCGAATTGCTTTTCAAAACGGCTGATCAATTCCTGAGTAAGGGTAAAGCTGGGCTCGAGTGGTTCAGCCGGCGAATTCCTGCCAGCGACGAGATTGATCCCCATGATTGCCCCGCTGACAGCTCCACACATGCCGCCGGTACGGGAAACGCCGCTGCAAAACCCGGTGGCGATCCTGGGGATCAGGTCTGATTGGATGCCCTGGCTTTCCGCGATCGCCAGCAGCACGCTCTCGGCACAGAAAAAACCCGACCTGAACAGTTCCTGGCTGCGTTGTGGGGCTTGTTCGCTCATGTTCCAACCTCCCGGCCCGGGCTCCTGCTGTCAGGAAGATGCCCGATCTCATCCCAACGAAAAACAAGTCCTGATCGATATTTCCACCAGGTTTTCCCGAATTTCAACCCTGTCATGCCATTTTCTACCGTCCCACGCCACGGCGCTCAGGTCATCCCCCCCATATAATATCTGGCCCAATTTCACATTTCTAAACTTAGCCACCGCAAAAAAAGCCGCCGCTTCCATCTCCACTGTGACGCAGCCCTCCGCTTTTCTAAGTTCCACTATTTTCTCTGTCTCCCGATAAAACGCATCCGTGGTCCAGGTTTTTCCTTTTATATAACCGATCTTGTATTTATTGAAATCTTCTTCGATCTTTCCCACGACTTCAGGGCTGCATTCGACTTCCCTGGCGGGTGCCAGGTAATGATAAGAAACGCCTTCATCCCGTACCGCTGAGGTTGGAATAACCAGATGTCCAACCGCGATATCTTTTCTCAGTACCCCCGCGCCGCCGCAGACAATGAATTTATTGAATCCAAGGGCGATCAATTCTTCCAGGAAAGCCGCGGAGCCGGCCGCGCCTAAAAATCCCAGGAATAAATGCACCTTTTTCCCCATGGTCTCCATTTCATAGATCGGGATATCCAGGGTCTCACAATTCAAATACCTGACTGCTTTTATCCGCCCTTCCTTTTCCATGGTCTCCAGGACTTCACGGAAAAAAGTGATCACGCAGTATTCGTATCCCTCAATTTTCTTATGGGAAAGGGATGGCTCGATCTTTGCCACCCGGGTATCATCGAATTCCAGGATCGGATATTTTTCTTTATTCATTTGAGACATCTGCTTTCTTTCCGAGGATGGGAAACGCTAATACACAAACGGGATCAATTTGCGCACTCGCTTTTGATACTCCCTATAGCCAGGGAATTTTGCCTTCAGCCATTCTTCTTCCCGGCGCGACTTGATATCGAAGAACACCAACATAATTATAGCGTATCCAAGCGTAAGCCAGCCATGCACCAGGAAAGCCCATCCGAAGGCGGTCAATAGCACGGCACAGTATATCGGGTGACGAACGAACCGGTATGGACCTGTTTCAACCAGAGACCCGCCCTCCTTCGGATAAGGAACAGGTGTCAGGTTCGATCCAAGGCGCATGATCGCAGCAATGAAAAGGGCCAGGCCGGCCAGGATGATCATTCCACCGGCAATCGCACTTACCAGGTTCCAGGGGCTCCTCCACAATAACCATCCGGGAAAATTGCGCGGGCCAAGGAGCACTAACGCCATCAAGGCGATCTGGGCAACCACGTACCACTCTCCGCGAGCGCCTTTCCACCAGTGGGCTTGAGAAATATTCTTCTTTTCCATTTTTTTGCATTCCTTATTCTGCTGTTTTTAGGATATTTTGCACCTGTTCCGCCACCATTTTGGCGATCCGGCGGCACCTGGTCACTCCATCGCCATCAATGTATTTCTCAACGCCGGCTTTGCAGGAGAAATCACATTGGGTGATGGCCTGGCATTGGGTGCTGCCAAATTCGGTACGGAACCATTTCGAAAGGCGGTGCCCGGTATTGAGTGCCCGGTTGAATTTGTTCACTCCATCCGAAAATGCATCCCCACCGCTGACCATCAGCGCCAGCATGCGCGTCACCCTCAGGTAGCTGTTTTCGATTTCACCAATTTTAGTACCAATTGCCATCACGCCGGCGGTGAATGCGCTGCAGGTCAGTCCCTTGAATAATGTCCCACCCATGAATGCAGAGCTGGCATCCAGCAGTTCCTGGTCGACTGGAATGGTATCCCCCAATTGCTGAAAAACCGCATGCGCGCAGTGGAAATTGCACTGCTGCATGTGGCCGTACAGGCAGGCATAAGCCTGCCTTTGTTCAGCCGGAATGGCCGGGCGGTTGTCGTTTTCGAAGGTTTCAGCAAGGAGTTCCGTTGAATGGCGGACAGCATGGATGCAGCGCACCGGAAAGTGAGGGTTTTGAATAGCCTTGCAGAACGAGGCGGCGTTATCGTTGGAAAAACGCTGGAAATAAGCATGGCCTTGATCGAAGATCACCGGTAGCCCGGCGCGCACCTCCCTCAAACCGTGGCGCAAGCCCAGGATGACCAGTGGAGTAGTGATGCCGCCGCATTCAAATCCGGTATTGCCAATGCCTCCGGGCATGGCTGCCATCAACTTGACCAGCCCTGCCTGCCCGCCGGGATTGACATCCAGGATTGTCTGCATGACGGCTGGAGCACAATGGCCCATGCGCAGCAGGTTGTCCAGGCCGCTGGCCCGGTATGTGGATCTCATTTTCGTGCTCAGGGTATATTCCATGGTATTTTCCTTTCAATTTTTCAATGGCTGTTTTTTTCGTTTATAAGGGAGAGTGATCCTCACCCGGCTCAATCCATTGAGCCGGCAAGTGAAGCCTGGCTGGCCATGACCAGTTCCCGGGATTCCGCAACCGCCACGCTCCCGGATGTCTTACCTGACAGTTCATCTTCCATCCGGCGCAGAGGCCGATACATATAGCCGATCGCCGCTACGAGCACGAGGAATAGACCTGCGCAGACGAAGAGCAAGCCTGCGCCGCGCCCCGTTCCCACGCCGACGATCTGCCCAACGTTCCCGGCCAGGGGACCGCCAACTTTCAGCAATGGTTCGAAAACTTTATCGGTCAGCGGCCCGGTGAGCAGATAAGCCAGCAGCGGCATCGCCTGGATGAATGCCTGCCGGATCGCAAAAACCCGGCCCTGCACATCCGGGGCAACCCTGCTCTGCCAGATCGTCTGGTTGGCGCTGACGGTAATGGGAAGGAAGAACATGCATAAGGGGATGCTGATCATGATCAGGGGGAGATAGGTGCGCAGCCCGATCAGGGTCATGAACACTCCCATCAGCAGCAAGGAAATCATCATGGTATGGATGCGGCGTTTGGGGCTGCCCCAGACGCTCATGACGACACTGCCGACCAGGTAACCGATGCCGCCCAGCGACATGGCCCGGCCCAGCACAGCGGTCGTAGCGAAAGACAGGAGCATGGGCGTGAAGAGCACCACGCTCATTTCCATCAGGAAATTCGCCAGGGCCAGGAAGACCAGCAGCGCGAGCAGTCCGGAACGGGTCGTAATGTACTTCCAGCCATACGCCGCCTCGTGCAGCAGTGAGCCCCGTCCGGCGCGCCCCTCGGCGGTCGTCTCGGGCCTCGGAATGCGAATGAACACGAGCGTGATGATGGAGAAGAGAAAGGTCGTAAAGTCCGCCAGCAGCACGCCTTGCAGCCCGATGCTGTTCATCAGCGCTCCCGCGAACAGGGGGGAGACCAGCATGGTGCCGGCCGACACGATCTGCAGCATCCCGCTGGCGCGGCCCAGGTGCTCTTTGGGAACCAGTTGTGTGGTTGCTGCCGTCATGGCCGGCCAGCGCAAAGTGTCAAAGAGTCCGGTGGCGAAGATGGCCAGGTAGATGTGCCAGATCTCCAACCGGCCAACCAGGCTCAGCAATCCGATCGCCAGGATACTGAGTCCGCCGCCGGCGTCGCTCAGGATCATGACGTGCCGGCGGTCCCAGCGGTCCACCAGCACGCCGGCCAATGGGCCTAACGCCACTCTTGGGAGCACGATGAACAGGGAAGTCAGCGCGAACTGGGTGACGGAACCGGTCTTCTGGTAAATCCACACGCCCAGTGCGAAACTGCTCATGCCGGAGCCGATGAAAGAGATCACCTGCCCGATCCAGACGATGCCGAAAGCCAGC
>CAIKOL010000371.1 GCA_903829085.1 uncultured Anaerolineales bacterium
CGCCAACACCCCAAACCCCAACTTTGTGAAAAGAGTGGAAGGGGGAACACCGCGGCCTTCCACTCTTTCCTGCTTATTATGAGAGTCAACAATTGTGTATAATAAGGCAAACACACAAATGGTCTGATTAAGAAAAGGAGAAACTTATGACAAAATCTCTTGATAACCTGAAAGCTGCGTTCGCCGGCGAAAGCCAGGCCAACCGCAGGTACCTGGCCTTTGCCAAGAAAGCAGACGCGGAAGGCTTTCACCAGATCGCCAGGCTCTTCCGGGCCGCGGCCGCGGCGGAGACCGTCCATGCCCTTAACCACCTGAGAGCCATGGACGGGGTTAAATCCACGGCCGAGAACCTGCAGGTCGCCATTGCTGGCGAGAACTACGAGGTCGTGACCATGTACCCGACCATGTTTGCCGAGGCCACCGCGGAAGACGATAAACGCGCTGCCAAGTCATTCAATTATGCCTTGCAGACCGAGAAGGTGCATGAAACCCTCTACCGCCAGGCTGCCGACCTGCTGGGCAAAGGCAAGGATGCCCCGGAAACAACCTATTATATTTGCCCGATCTGCGGTTACACCCACGAAGGCCCGATGGAGGGCAAGTGCCCGGTGTGCAATACGCCCGCCGAGAAGTTTGAGAAGGTCGACTGACCGCGGTTAAAACAACCTCTTAATTCTTATGGTAAAGAGAGCATGAAGCGAAACAGCCTTCATGCTCTCTTTCTTGAGATTTTCATGCGGGGGATCGAAACCGGGAAGTTCCTTCCCGGATGCCTGTCATGGGATGGCAAATGAGTTCCGGTGGATCTCGCAGCGCCCCAACATCCTGATCGCCTCCTGGTGCAGGCGCGTCCCATAGCCTTTATGACGGGCAAATCCGTAACCGGGATAGCGATCATCCTCTGTGCGCATCCAGGCATCCCGTGCGGTCTTGGCCAAGACGGAGGCGGCTGCCACGCTGAGCGAACGCTGGTCGCCTTTGACCAGGGCAGTCTGGGGCAGGTCAATTTCAGGGAAAACCAGGTAATCGGTGAGCAGGGTATCGGGGTGCAGGGCTTCAAATGCCCGCGTGGCAGCCAGTTTCGTTGCCGGGAGGATGCCCAGGGTGTCGATCTCGGCAGCCGAAGCAAATCCCACTCCCCAGTCTAAAGCACTGGCCTTGATGCGTGGAGCCCAAGTCTCGCGCGCCAGCGGGGTCATCAGCTTGGAATCGCGCACCCGCTTCAGGGTCTGCAAGAGAGAGAGGTCGGCTGGCAACAGCACCGCGGCTGCGGTCACCGGGCCGGCCCAGGCGCCGCGCCCGGCCTCATCTATCCCGGCAATGCGCAGGTAGCCGTCATTCCATAAGTACTGTTCAAATTCAAGGGTCGGGAATGGATATTGATGGCCGTCAGGCGTCATAAACGCCTCGCCGGGTATTGCGGCGGATGGTCAGCAGGTCGAAGAACATGCGGGTCGAGTCACGCAGCACGTTGACCTTGCTGCCGGCGTTGTAATACCATGGGATGCCAATTTCACTTATCGTGTAGCCGCGCCGGCGGGCGATGGCAAGCAATTCCACATCGAAGGACCAGCCGGGCAGGGTCTGAAAGCGGAAGATATCCTGGGCAGCGGCAGCGCGGAAACATTTGAAACCGCACTGTGTATCCTGGAGGCCTGGCAGAACCAGGGTCCGGATCAGGAGATTGAATACCCGTCCGGTGAAATGACGGTACAGTGGTTCCCCGTAGCGGACTGCTCCGGGTGCCTCGCGGGAGGCGATCATGATATCGCTCTGGCAGGTGGGTGGTAGAAAACGAGTTACCTCTTCAATGGGCATCGAGAAATCGGCATCGGCAATAAAGCGATACTCGCCGCACGCCTCCAGTATGCCGCGCCGGATGGCGCGACCTTTCCCCGGCTGGTCCTCGTGCAGCACGCGCAGGCTGGGAAAGTGGTGGGTGAATTTCTGAGCCACTTCCAGGGTTTGATCTTCGCTGCCGTTTTCAACCACGATCACCTCGGAAGCATAGTCCTGGTTTTCCAGAAATACAAAGGCCTGTCCCAAGGCGCGGGGCAGGCGGGTTTCTTCGTTATGTGCTGGGATGATGATCGAAAGGAACGGGGGTTTCAAGGCAACAGGCTCAAGATATAGGACCACTGGTCCTTGACGACCAGGAACAGGAAAACAGAGATTAGCAAGCACCAGAATACAAATATGACGATCAATACAACCCATTGTTTCTTGTTCATCCCCTGGCGCGGCGGCACCTGGGAAGGGGTTACCGGTCCGGAGTTGTCAGGCAGGGGGGTTGATTCATTGGCCCAGGCCGGGGCAAGGGATTCTGGGAATCCGGGGGCGGGAGCGTAAGGGTTCTCCACCTGGTCAGAGACGGGCACTTGCGTGGGGGTAGGGGTCAGAGTCTCAGCTGGCTGGGGTGGGGCTGGCTGGGGTGGATTCAGGAGGCGGTCGGTAATATCCTCGACAGCTTGAGGGTTGAGCACCACGCGTGCCTGCATGAGGGAGATGGCAAAGCGTTCCAACGCGTCGCGCAGCACCACGCGGATGATCGGCCGGATACTGTCCACATTGAAGGATGGATCGGAGCACAACAGCACGGCATCCACGCTGGTTATCGCAGAATAGCCCTGGCGTTGGAGAAATACCTGGACGGCGCGCGCCATGCGTTCGGTACGCGTCAGGAGGTTGGGTTTTTCGTTCTTAAAGGTGCTCCCGGAAATGGTACCCCATTGATCCCCTTTCGCTCGGAACATGCCGGTCAAGGGAGTGACGTACATGACAAACACCCCGGGAGGCCCGACCAGAATGAATGGGAAACTGGCATCCAGGCCGGGAGGCGAAACATTACGCAGAAGGTTGTAGTTCCTGTCGAGTACCTTTCCCAGCACGGACATGACCTCTCTTTGGGCCATGGTCTCGGTGATCCAGGTGGTACCGTTTTTCATCATTGCCCTGCCGCGGTCAAGCATACTGATCTGGCCGGTCTCATTATTAAAGAATGGGGTCTGGTCAATGATTTTCATGGGTCACCTTCCTGGGAAAGAGAGCTAGAAAACCGGAACTCCAATTAATAAATCACGCCCCCCCGTTTGTCCTTCGGTAATGATATTGCCTTCAACCTGGCTTACCGCAGTATGGGTCTCAAAAACGCTGCCAAGATAGCTCGTGCGTTCACCGGCCGCGAAGCGTTTCCCCTGCTCGAGCCGTTCAGACAGTTCTTTGCGTTCAAGCAGCACATTGTCAGACCATACCACGCCATGACGTTCGTAAGCGCGTACGAAAACTATTTTTCCGCCCGATGTATAGCGGACAGCTTCGATGATGCCGTCCAGTTTCCTTCCAGCCATAATTGAATTCCTCTTTACTATTGTAGCATAAGATGCTCGGGCATATGTGCATCAAACGGATGGTCTTTGGGAATCTCCGAGAAATAAAGAAAGAGATGGGGGTGTTGGATGGTCCGCGAAGCGGCCCACCCAACACCCCCTATTTTCTGGATCACCATGCCTATTTCAAAAGAACCAAACGACAAAAAACCGCCGGAAACCAGGGTGGCCTCGGCGGTCAGTCGGGGTGGGCGGATTCGAACCGCCGACCCCCGCGTCCCAAACGCGGTGCGCTACCAGCTGCGCTACACCCCGTACGGCGTGAGTATAATGCGTAACGGGTATGCCCGTCAAGCAGGAGAGTACGATATAATTTTCCCACTGGAGAAACCATGAATATTTTTGTTACCGGCGGAGCCGGGTACATCGGTTCAGCCACTGCACAGGCCCTTCTCAACGCGGGCCATGCTGTCACTGTATACGACTCGCTCGTGACCGGCTACCGGGGCGCCATTCCGCAGGCGGCGCGCTTCATCCAGGCTGACCTGGGGGATTCCGAGGCTCTGAAGGCTGCCCTGGCCTCTGAAAAGTACGGTGCGGTGATGCACTTTGCTGCCTTCATCGAGGCCAGCGAGTCAATGAAAGACCCCGGCAAATTCTTCAAGAACAACCTAGCCAATTCGCTGCAATTGATCGAATGTGCAACCTGCGCAGGGGTGAAAAGGTTCGTGCTTTCCTCCACGGCGGCCATCTTTGCCTCCAATGAGGCACCACTCGATGAGGATTCTGCCATCGACCCGGCCAATACCTATGGCTTCACCAAGCTGGCCATCGAGCAAGCCCTGGAATGGTATCGTAAAATATACGGGCTGCACTTTGCCGCCCTGCGCTATTTCAACGCCTGCGGAGCCCTGCCCGGGCGGGGCGAGGCGCACCAGCCCGAATCGCATCTCATACCGCTGGTTTTACAAGTTGCCCTTGGTCAGCGCCCGGCTGTCTCCATATACGGGACAGATTACCCCACCCCGGATGGCACCTGTATCCGTGACTACATCCATATCACCGACCTGGTCTCAGCCCATCTGCTGGCGCTGGAAGCGTTGGGGCAGTACGACCGGCTGGTCTATAACCTGGGTAACGGGAGCGGTTATTCGGTGCGGGAAGTGATCGAGACCGCCCGCCGCGTTACCGGGCACCCGCTGCCGGTGCTTGAATCCCCACGCCGCCCTGGCGATGCGCCGCGCCTGGTGGCTGCCTCTGATAAGATCCGCCGTGAGTTGGGTTGGAACCCGCAACATCCCGACCTGGCTGATATTGTCGCCAGCGCCTGGGACTGGCACCGCACCCACCCGCATGGCTACCCGGAGAACTAATGGAAAAAGCAACCACTTTCATCGTTGTCATCGTGGGCTGGATCTTTTCGCTTTGCCTGCACGAGTTCTCGCATGCCGTGGTGGCGTATTATGGCGGGGATACCAGCGTGAAGGACAAGGGCTACCTGACCTTCAACCCGCTCAAGTACACCCATCCCATTTATTCGATTGTCCTGCCCATGGTTTTCCTGCTGCTGGGCGGGATCGGTCTGCCGGGTGGGGCGGTCTACATTGAGACCTGGAGGCTGCGCAGCCGGCGCTGGGAGGCGGCGGTCTCGCTGGCGGGGCCGGCCTCCAACCTGCTGCTGGCGATCCTGCTGGGGATCATTTTGACTTTTTTACCTGTCAATTCAACCGGAATCTGGCCGGGAGTGGCGTTCCTGGCGCTGATGCAGGTCTCGGCGCTGATTCTGAATTTGATCCCGGTGCCGCCGTTTGACGGGTACCGTGCCCTGGCACCCTACCTCAACCAACAACTCCAATTCAATGTGAACCAGTACAGCAACATCATCATGATGGTTGTTTTCGTGGCCCTATGGTACGTGCCTTTTGTGAACGGCATTTTCTGGAGTATTGTTTTCCAGATCTCGGTCTGGCTGCACATCCCGGTCTTGTTGGCCATCCAGGGTTTGGACCTGTTCCAGTTCTGGAGATAGCAAGCCCTTTTATTGGGGGCCAAGTTGGGCATGTCTCCAAAATTCTAACGCCGCTCTTATTGACGCCCATCGAATGGGCATGGTATCATTATTCCCGTCCAATTAGCACTCCGGGCGGGAGAGTGCTAAAACTGCTAAAATGAAGATAGATACCAGGAAATGAACGAATTGACCGAACGCCAGCGCCTGATCCTTGCCCTGGTTGTGCGCGATTACACTGAAACAGCACAACCGGTGGGTTCTGCGCGCCTGGTGGAGCGTTATAAGCTTGATATGAGCACTGCCACCGTCCGCAACGAGATGGCTGCGCTGACCGAGTCGGGCTACCTGCGCCAGCCGCACACCTCTGCGGGACGTGTCCCCACCGAGGAAGGCTACCGCTACTTTGTCACCCACGTGGTCTACCCATCCGACCTGCCGGAGCCGGCGCGTGATACCATCTCGCACCAGTTCTACCAGGCCCGCCAGGATGTGGAACAGTGGATGCCGCTGGCGGCTTCCATCCTGGCGCAACATTCACGCGCGGCCTCCATCGTCACCGCACCGCATTCTGAGCGTTCGCACTATAAACATGTTGAACTCATCTCCACCCAGGGACGGCAGGTTTTGATGGTGTTGGTCATGACCGGTGGGGAGGTCAGCCAGCAGATCCTGACCCTGGCCGAGCCGGTGCTGCAGGAACGCCTGTCTGCCGCCGCCGACCGGCTCAACCAGGTCTGCCTGGGTAGAACCACCGAGGAAATCGCAGCCATGCCTGCGCGGGCCGATTCACTCGAAAAGGATATCCTGACCCTAGTCCTTCAAGACATGAACCGCGGCGAACAGCGTGTTTCAGGCGAAATCTTCCTGGACGGTTTGACCAATGTCCTCTCTGAACCCGAATTCCTGGAATCCGGTGACGCCCGCCGGGCGGTGCACCTGTTCGAGGAACGTTCGTTGCTTCAGGACCTTTTGGCTCGCACCACCAACAATGCCACCGTGGGGGGTGTGCAGGTGTTGATCGGCGGTGAGGGAAAATGGGAAGAGCTGAAACAATGTTCGGTGGTATTGGCTCGCTATGGCATTCCTGGCCTTGTCACCGGCACGCTGGGTGTCTTTGGACCGATGCGCATGCCTTATGCCCGCACCATTCCCACCGTCCGCTTTATGGCCGAATTATTGAGCGGCCTGGTATCTGAAACAATGGTAGGAGAAGAAAATGAGTAAGAAAGAGAAGTTGCAACAAGCTGACCCCGAGGCTGATTCCACGCCGGTTGCAGGTTCTGAACCCCAGGCGGAATCCAACCCCGTTATCATCGAGTTCGAAAAACAACTGGCCGAAGCACAATCCCAGACCGCCGAATACAAGGACGGTTGGCAGCGCTCGGTGGCAGACTTCCAGAATTATCGGCGGCGGGTCGAAGCCGAAAAAGCGGAAACCTACCAGCTCGCGGTTGGCAGCATCATCAAGCGCTATTTACCGGTGCTGGATGATATGGAACGCGCCCTGTCGGCGCGTCCGGCCGGTCTGGCCTGGGTGGACGGTGTAGAACTGATCTGCCGAAAATTGCAGACCATTTTGGAGGCTGAGGGCCTGAAGCGCATCGAGGCCGAGGGGCAGATGTTCGACCCGAATTTCCACGAGGCTATCATGCAGGAACCTGTCGAGGGAGTGGAGAGTGGGCGCATCATTGCAGTGGTACAGAACGGTTATATGCTGGGCGAGCGCGTCATCCGTCCGGCGATGGTGCGCGTGGCGCAATAACAATCAACGTTGAACGTCAAACGTCAAATGTGTAAGGAGAATTCATGTCTAAGATCATAGGGATCGACCTGGGAACAACGAATTCCGTGGGAGCGGTGATGATGGGGGCTGAACCGGTCGTCATCTCCTCCTCGGAAGGGGAGCGGCTGGTACCGTCGGTGGTGGCGATCAATAAGAATCACGAACGGCTGGTGGGACGGGTAGCCCGCAACCAGGCCATTGTTAATGCCCAGAATACCATTTTTTCCATCAAGCGCTTCATGGGACGCAAGTATGAAGATGCGGAAGTCCAGCGCACCCTGCCGCGCGTTCCGTACACGGCGCTTCCCGCCGATAACGGCGATGTGCGCGTCAAGATGGATGACAAGGAATATTCCCCGCCGGAAATCTCGGCCATGATCCTGGCCAAGATCAAACGCGATGCTGAAGCCTATCTCGGCGAACCGGTGACGCAGGCGGTGATCACCGTTCCGGCCTACTTTAACGACGCCCAGCGGAATGCCACCAAGGATGCCGGCAAGATCGCCGGCCTGGATGTACTGCGCATCATCAACGAACCCACTGCCTCCTCTCTGGCCTACGGTTTGGATAAGAAAGCCAACGAGATCATTGCGGTCTATGACCTGGGCGGCGGTACATTCGATATTTCCATCCTGGATGTGGGTGAGGGCGTCTTCCAGGTGCGCTCCACCAACGGCAATACCTTCCTGGGAGGCGACGACTTCGACCAGCGCATCATTGATTATTTCACCCAGGAATTCCAGAAAGAGAGTGGTATCGACCTGCGCCAGGACCGGCAAAGCCTGCAGCGGCTGCGCGAAGCGGCCGAGAAGGCCAAGATCGAACTCTCAACCATGATGCAGACCGAGGTGAACCTGCCCTATCTCACTGCGGATGCCTCCGGACCGAAACATCTGGTGATGACCATGACCCGTTCCAGGCTGGAGCAGATCACCGCCGACCTGGTGGAAGGCACGTTAACCCCGCTCAAACAGGCCCTGGCCGATGCCGGGCTTTCGACCTCTGATATCAACGAGGTCGTCATGGTGGGCGGCATGACCCGCATGCCCGCAGTCCAGGAGGCCGTCCGCCGTTTCTTTGGCAAGGAGCCCCATAAAGGTGTCAACCCCGACGAGGTGGTAGCCATCGGGGCAGCCATCCAGGCGGGCGTGCTGGGCGGCGAAGTGAAGGACATTCTCCTGCTGGATGTGACCCCCCTGACGCTTTCGATCGAGACCCTGGGCGGCGTTGCCACCCCGCAAATTGAGCGCAACACCACCATCCCGACCCGCAAAAGCCAGATCTTCTCGACCGCCAGCGACAGCCAGACACAGGTTGAGATCCACGTCCTGCAAGGGGAACGCCCGATGGCGATCGATAACAAGTCGCTCGGCAAATTCAACCTGGATGGCATCCCGCCGGCCCCGCGCGGCGTCCCTCAGATCGAAGTGACCTTTGACATCGATGCCAATGGCATCCTGAAAGTGAACGCACAGGACAAGGCCAGTGGTCGCAGCCAGCACATAACCATCACGGCCTCATCAGGCCTGGCGAAGGACGAAGTGGAACGCATGCGCCAGGAAGCCGAAGCGCACGCCGCCGATGACAAGAAGAAACGTGACTTGATCGAAGCGCGCAACACCGCCGATAATTCCATCTATGGCGCGGAGAAAGTGCTGACCGAACTGGGCGACAAGGTGCCGGATGACCTGAAAGCAGGCGTACGTGCAGCTGTGGATGAGGTTAAAAAGATTAAAGACGGCGATGACGAGCCCGCCATCCGCAAGGCGGTGGATGCCCTCAGCCAG
>CAIKOL010000372.1 GCA_903829085.1 uncultured Anaerolineales bacterium
ATACAAGTCCAATGAAGCGCGTTCGGCGGTAATTTGCCGCAGCACCTGCTGGATGCGCGGCCCTTTCTGGTTGGCAAGCCCGGCTGAGCGAATGGCCGCGGTCACGGAGGCGGGATCGGCATCGCGTACCTGTTCCCAGGTGGGGAAATTCCGGCGGAGCGATGTAAAGGCCCGGTCGCGGTTGAGGTCGTTGGTATTCTGCGAGAGGATGGTCGAGATAAGCTCATCCAGCGGGGGCAGGGGATTACGCCAGGTGGGCTGACCGTAAAAATCCAGCAGGTGCTGATGCACCTGCCGGGCGAGTTTTTCAAGAGCGTTCATGCGGGCGGTGCGGCCCTTTGCAGGGTAAAGGCCGGGCGGGCCACCCCCACCACCAGCTTGCGCCAGTTGGTGACCGGCTTGAGCGGGCCAAAATCGGCTGCCAGCGTTTCCAGTTCCTTGTCGCTGATGTACCCCATCTGGCGCAGGATCTCGAGCGCAACTGCCGGGCGGACGCGGTTGTAGGTTTCGCCATTGGCTTTTCGGATCGACAAGTCGCCATCAGAGATTTTGAAGGCGATGCCAACGCCGGGCGACTCGGCCCCGAGCGCGCCGGGCAGCATGCCCAGGAGCATGTATCCTTCGGCTCCCCCCTTGACCACGATGCGCCCCGAGCAGACTTCCATGAGACGCGTGTCGAACCGGCCCTGACCGGCGACCATGAACGGATTTGCCATCATGGACTGGGTGATGCGGCGGCAGGCGGCAGCGCGTTCGGCCTGTAGATTGCGAGGGTCGCACAGGCGGGCGAAACCCAGGGCAGCATTGTAGAGCGGGACGGCGAAGTTGGGGGCAGAACAACCGTCAATGCCCACTTCCACCTGACCCAGGGGCAGACTGCACATCTCTGCCAAGGTTTGCAAGATGGCCTGCTGGACAGGATGGTCGGGATTGACATAATCTGCGATCGGCAGGCCGTGCATGCGGGCGGCAGCCAACATGCCGGTGTGCTTGCCGGAACAGTTGTGGCGGTTTGGAGAGGGGACTTCGCCGCGGGCTCGCATCGCTTCGACGGTGGGCATGTGCGAAAGGGGATGCGAGCCACACAAAAGGTCGCTTTCCTGAACGCCCACTTTGGCCTGGATGGCTTTGACGACTTCGACATGCTCATCGGTGCCATCGTGCGACCCGCAGAGGAGAGCCACTTCCTTGGATGTCAGATGAAAGGCCTGGTCACCGCCGTGTTCGATGAAGGGAAGTGCCTGGAAAGGTTTGGCGCTGGAGCGCAGGAAGGTGATCCCCTTCGGGTCACCGAGCCAGGCCAGCAGACGACCGCCTGAGTCAACCACGGCTGCTGCACCAAAATGGATGGATTCAACAATACGCCCCCGGGTGACTTCAAAGACCGGCTGGTATAGATCTGCCACGGTTGATTACTCCTCGCTGCTCCCGCTACCGGTTGAACGGTAATGGCGGGTGTAATAATGATGCAAGCCATAGCGCAGGCGGCGTGAATATTTTTGCACCTGGCTGGCAGGAATTTTGAATGAATGCAACAAGGGGGTGACGAGGTTTTCAACGGCCTCGGGCGGGGATTTTTTCTGGGACAGTTTTTCGACCTTCGTAAACACCTGTTCCAGATAATCTCTTTGCGCCCGGATAACGTCGGCTGCCACCACTCCGCCACGCCCGCTAACCACCAACCAGTTCCGGTAGGCAGGGGAAAGCAGGAGCTTCAGCGTTTCCAGCCAGACAGGCAGGTCTGCCCCGGCCAGAAAGGGCGGCTGATTCTTGAGCACAGCATCGCCCACAAAAACCACCCTGGCTTCCGGCAGGATCACCCAGGCGGCTCCGGCGGTCGGGCCGGGGTGATGCTCCAATACGACCGGATTATCGCCCCAATGGATGGACATTTGGTGGCTGAAAGTGATCTCGGGCGGCACCCAGCGGATGTTTCCCAGCCCGGGGATGCTCTCCCAGTCCGAACCGGTTTCCTCGCCCTGAGCCTTGAACGTTGTGGGGCGGGTACGGAAGACGTGGGCGGTCTTCTCCTGGGCAACGATGGTGCAGTCCATGGCGCGGGCACCCAGTGTGCGGTCGGGATGGGAGTCGAGGTTGACGAGCAGACGGTCGGAGCCGCCTCCCAAGTTCAACAGGGCAGCGCGCCAGGCGCGCCCGTCCTCAGGGGAGGGTGGGGCATCAACCTGGATCAGTCCGTGGGGCAGATTAATCACCCCGAGAGTGACACCCGGGAACTGGTTTTCAATATAAATATCAGTGGCTATCGACTGCATGCTTTCTCCTGAAGGTTTTCTTTGCGAATGCTCTCAATAAACCGGGAGCGGGGTGTGCGGGCAAACCTGGATGCACACTTCCCAACCGGCCGGTTCTATTGAAAGGTGTCTTATTTTTCTTTGGCGACCGGCAGGGTCATGACAAATTTTGACCCTTTGCCAACTTCGCTCTCGACCCAGATCCTGCCACCGTGACCGTTGACCGCCAGGCGGCAAAAAGCCAGCCCAACTCCCAGGCCGTTGGCGTTTTCCTGCCCCTTAAGGCGGGTGTATTTTTCGAAGATATGTTCCTGCTCGGCGAACGGGATCCCGGAACCATTATCGTGCACCCATAACTGCACCCATTCCCCTTCCAGTTTGCCGCCCAGTTCGATCTTGCCTTCCGGAGCGGTAAATTTCGAAGCATTCTCCATCAGGTTGATCAACACGCGGCGAATCATGTCCACATCCACCCAGATCGGCGGAAGTTTATCGGATAAGCGATTTTTCAGTGTCTGGTGCCGGCTGTCAGTCATGGGGCGGACGGCATCCATGGCGTCTTCAGCCAGTATGGAAGGCGTAACGGTTTGTTGTGAGACGATGGTTTGACCTGCTTCCAGGCGGTTGATGTCGAGCAGGGAACTCACCAGGCGCTGGATACGGTCAGTGGAACGGCGGGCAATGGTGGTAACCGATTGGATGGTTTCGTTTTCCGGGCCGGGGAATATGGTGGAAAGAACGTCGAGGCTGGAGACGATGTTGGCAAGCGGCGAACGCAGATCGTGGTAGATCATTGAAGTGAGATCTTCGCGCAGAGTATCCAGTTCTTTGCGAGCGGTGATGTCACGCATCAGCCATTGCAGCGATTCAGCTTCTTCAAACACCACTTTGCGCACGTTCACCTGGATGGGGATTTTCTTTCCGCTCTTGCTCTTCAGCATGGCTTCGTAACTGATAATCTTCCCATTCTTGAGGTTTTCCATGCTCACCAATTTGTCGCCGTGGGTGGCATCGTGCAATTGGTCGATCAGCATGCCCTGCAACTGTCTGGAGGTGTATTCGGTGATGACCGCGGCCTGGCGGTTGACCTCATGGATGACCCCGTCCCAGCCCGTGACCAGGATGGGATCCACGCTATCGTCAAACAGCTCGCGATAGCGTTTGTGGGCCGCCTGCAGCCGCTCGAACAACTGGGCGTGCTGGATAGTTGAACCGGCCAGGTTGCCGATGCCCGTCAGTACCAGCAGGGCATCCGGATCGAAAACGCCGGAGATTGGATTGATGGCTTGCAGGATGCCAATGACGCGTGCCTGGGCATAGATGGGGGCAACCGCCATGGCGTGCACATCGAGACCAGTGAAATGCTCGCCGGGGACAAAGCGCTTGTCATCCCGCACAGCCGGGATGACCACACCTTCGCCCTCGTGTACCACCCACCCGGTAACACCCTGCCCGGCCTGAATACGCTTTCCAATGATTGCCTCCTTGTGCTCCCCCGTGGCAGCCTGGAAAACCAGGTCCCAGTTGGTTTCCACGAGTGCCAGTGCGACCGTCTCCACCTGCAAAGCCTGGATGGTCTCATTCAAAATACGCTGGAGCACCTCATCCAGGCGCAGGCTGGCATTGATGGCCGCGGCGCTGGCTGCCAGGGCGGTCATGACGCGCGCCTGTCGCTGGCTTTCGGCGTATAGACGGGCATTCAAAACTGCAATCCCGGAAATGTCGGCAATGGCCTGCATCAGTTCGAAATGTTCTTTGTTGTAAGAGCCTGGTTCAGGGTGAACCAGCGTGAGCACGCCCACCAGGCGCTCGCGAGCCATCAAGGGTACGCACAGGGCGGTTTTTGCCCCGGATTGGTCAACCGCATCATCCGGGCGGCGCAGCCAGCGCTCGTCGCGGCTGGTATCGGGCACCCAGGCCGGTTGGCGCATACGGATTACCCAACCCGCTAGGCCGCGTTCAACGGTCTCACGCAACTGCTGGGTGGTATGGTCGTGGATCTTGCGCCCATAGACGATGGCCGAGTCGATGGCTTTGCCGTTATCGTCCAGAACCACGATACTGGCGCGTTCGCCACCTACATATTTAAGCGACTGGAACAGGATACGCTGTAACACCTGGCGCAATTCCAGCGCCGAGGCCAATTCACGGCTTACATTGTAAAGGAATTCCAGGGTTGACTTGGTTTCTTCGTCTGCCATAAATGTCCCTTAGATATATTTCAAACCAGTTCCTGTGTTAAATAATACAACCGTTTCGTCCGATTGAACCCATCTATTTTTAACGAGATGACGCAGACCCGCCAGCGAGGCTGCTCCCTCCGGGCATGCCAGTAGGCCTTCGGCGTGGGCCATTTCAATCTGGGCTGTCACGATCTCCTTATCGCTGACGGCGAGGGCGGTACCCCCGCTCTCGCGGAGCGCGCGCAGAATCAAGCGGTCGGCAAAGGCGTTGGGGACGCGCAACCCGGCTGCCAGGGTGTGTGCATTTTGCCAGGTCTCAGTCCGTTGCGCGCCAGCCTGGAAGGCACGCACCACCGGCGCACAACCATCCGCCTGGACCGTCACCATGCGCGGGCGTTTGGACCCGATCCAGCCCAGGGATTCCAGTTCGGCAAAAGCTTTCCACATACCCACCAGTCCTGTCCCGCCGCCGGTGGGGTAGATAATCACATCCGGCAATTCCCAGCCGAAGGATTCAGCCAGTTCCAGTCCCATCGTCTTTTTGCCCTCAGCGCGGTAAGGTTCCTTGAAGGTGGAGACGTCGAACCAATGGGTGCCCTGTGCAGCTTCGGTAGCCAGGCGGGCAGCGTCACTAATGAGGCCGTCCACCAGTTGCAAATCTGCCCCCGCAGCCCGGACTTCTTCCTGGTTGCTACGTGGGGCGTCTTTTGGCATGAAAACATGTGCCACAGCCCCGGCGCGGGCGGCATATAAAGCCAGGGCGCCCCCGGCATTGCCAGCCGTAGGGATGACGAATTCGGTGCGGCCCAATTCCAGGGCGCGTGCCACGGCGACGCAAAGGCCGCGAGCCTTGAACGAACCGGTGGGGTTGGAGGATTCGTCTTTGATGAAAAGGCGAGACAAATTCAGGGTTTGCCCCAGGCGCGGGGCGGAAAGGAGCGGAGTGTCACCCTCGCCCAGTGTCAGACGGAACTTCTCTTCCCGGACGGGCAAGAGTTCAGCCCAACGCCAAAGCCCGCGTGGACGGGCGGCAACATGTGTGCGAGACACGCTGGCGGCTATTTTGGCCAGATCATAGCGCGCCAAAAGCGGCGAGCGGCAATCTTCGCAGAAAGTCTGCACCTGGTCGGCATTGAATACGCGTCCACATTCGGGGCATTCGAGGTGGGTGAGCCCGCTTTCAAACATTACAATTAGTATACTGCTTCTTATTGAATTTTGGAAATAAGTCTTGGCTGGCTACATTTTGTAATGCAACGGATATTATTCTTCCCTGCGAAGCGAAGGGGATGGTCTTTGTGGCACTCTTCACGATTTGAGCATCAAATTCATGAAATGTTCATGTACGGGTGCTATTCTATGCTCTGAAGAATAGTGCGTACATTGCATTCTCTTCTCCTCCGAAACGACCCGGCATGAGGCCCCGGGCCGTTTTGTTTAATGACATCCTTGCATTCCATGGGGAATTCTAGAGTTTCCGGATCCGGCATTTAAGCTGTGGAAGTAGAAAATAAATCAAGCAGCAGGCTTCAAAGGTATCGGGGTAGTTTTTGTCCCTTCGATAAATCCCATGGCCACAATGGCTGCGGCCAGTTTTTGATCCAATTGTTTATTGAGGATGCAATGAAACTTGAAGGCAAATACGCACACGGCGGCGCCAGTGACTGCACCTTCAAAATAACCAAACCCATGTTTTCGCATGATCTCGTTATACTGATCCTGAAAAACTTCCTGGATCTGGAGGATGGTCTTTCTTGGTTGATTCTTTGTCGGGATTCTATAGTCGAGATCACCAGGCGTTATATTAATGCCATCATGTCCCAGTATGAAAACGAATACGTTCATCAGCTTGGGCCATTGCTGGTTCGCTTTTTCGGATAAAACAACCGTGCCGGGGGCAATGCTTTGTTCATACCCTAAAGAACGGTACAGGCTGGTGCCAGCCAGCCAGGCTGCGGCGTACAGGACGGTTTCCGGGTGGGACTCGAGGGTGGTTTGGAAATGCTGCTCAAAAAGACGGAGGACTTCCACTACGGCCTGTTGCCGCCTTTTGGCTATCTCAACATCAGCTTCGGAGGGTTGGTGCACGGGTTTTTTGGAAATATCTTCGGGCATTCAGGTTACCTTAACGCTTCAATATTCTGTATTTCACCCGGTGCGGCTGGATGTCCTTGCCGAAGGTCTCCTGCATGTGGGCTTCGTAGTCAGACCAATTGCCTAGGAACAGGCGCGCCTGGCTATCGCCTTCGAAGGCTAAAATGTGGGTGCAAATGCGATCCAGGAACCAGCGGTCGTGGCTGACCACGATGGCGCAGCCGGCGAAATTCTCGAGAGCTTCCTCGAGTGCCCGCAGGGTGTTTACATCCAGATCGTTGGTGGGTTCGTCGAGCAGAAGCACATTGGCGCCTTCTTTAAGCGTTTTTGCCAGGTGGAGGCGGTTGCGTTCGCCGCCAGAGAGCATGGACACCTTCTTCTGCTGGTCGCTGCCGGCGAAGTTGAATGAAGCCACGTAAGCACGCGAGTTCATCTTGCGCGTCCCAAGGGTAAGTTCATCCTCACCGTTGCTGATCTCCTCCCAGACGTTCTTCTCATTATTGAGCGGGCGCATCTGGTCGGCGTAGGCCCATTTGACTGTCTTGCCAATGCGAATGGTACCGTCATCTGGCTTTTCCTGACCGGTGATCATACGCAAGAGGGTGGTCTTCCCAGTGCCGTTGGGACCGATGATACCCACAATGGAGCCAGGCAGGATCCTGGCGCTGAAATCCTCCAGTAGGAGACGGTAGCCGGCGCCACCATCGGGGGAGGCATAACCCTTGGTAATATGGTCAAACTCGAAGACGATATCCCCCAGGCGCGGGCCGGGTGGAATATAGATCTCCTGCTCACCGCGGTATTCTTCGACTTCCTGCGAGAGAAGTCTTTCGTAGGCGGTCAGGCGGGCCTGGCCCTTGGCCTGGCGCGCCTTGGGGGACATGCGCACCCATTCCAGTTCGCGTGCAAGAGTCTTCTGGCGGCGCGACTCTGTTTTTTCCTCCTGGCGCAGGGCTTCCTTCTTCTGTTCCAGCCAAGAGGAGTAGTTTCCCTTCCAAGGGATGCCGTAGCCCCGGTCGAGTTCCAGGATCCAGCCGGCGACGTTGTCGAGAAAGTAGCGGTCGTGGGTGACGGCGATGACCGTGCCTTTGTAGTCGCGCAGATGGTGCTCCAGCCAGGCAACAGACTC
>CAIKOL010000373.1 GCA_903829085.1 uncultured Anaerolineales bacterium
GGCCCGACCGTGCTTGGATCGAACTACGCTCCAGTACGCGATAAGGTCATCGAGATGCTACAGACTTGTGGACCTGTGACCGGTTTGTTCCATGAGTATGAACTTAAACTGGCACAGCTCATCCAGCGCTTCATGCCTTCGGTTGAGATGTTCCGCATGCTCGGGACTGGGACAGAAAGTGTCATGGCAGCCGTCCGGGCTGCCCGGACGTTTACGAAGAAAAAAAAGATCATTAAAGTCGGTGGAGCCTACCATGGTTGGAGCGACTCGATGGTATACGGTCTGCATGTACCTGGAACAGGGCGGCTCGAGGCCAAGGGGATCCCGCGTGGTGCGACCGGCAACACCCAAGAGTTCTTCCCCAATTCGCTGGGGGCGCTGAAAGCAAAGTTGATCTTTAACCGTCTATTGGGCGGAACTGCAGCAGTCATTGTAGAACCGGTTGGACCTGAGAGTGGTACCCGCCCTGTACCACGCGACTTTAACCAGAAAGTACGCCAACTGTGCGACGAATTTGGGGCGCTGCTGATCTTTGACGAAGTTGTAACCGGTTTCCGACTTGGAATGGGGGGAGCGCAAGGTTACTTTGGAATCAAACCTGACCTGACCGTATTCGGCAAGTGCATCACTGGTGGTTATCCAATGGCGGGCGGGGTTGGTGGAAGAGCAGATGTAATCATGCGCTTCGCAGCCGGTATTGGGGGTACTGGAGAAAAGGCTTATGTGGGCGGAACGCTCTCTGCAAACCCACTCTCATGCGTGGCTGGATACCATGCTTTACTTGAAATGGAGCGTACGAATGCCCCGGTGCTCGCCGGGAGGGCAGGCGATAGACTCACCAAAGGTTTGGAGGTCATCATTGAGAAACACGGCCTGCCGTTCGTGGCGTTTAACCAAGGCTCCATTGTCCACCTGGAAACTTCAGGGGTGATGCTACTCGACTTGCACAACCCGCTCAAATTAGCCAGAGAGCTGAAACCGCGCAGACACATGATGGAAGAAATGGGAGCGGCTTACATGGCGAGTGGACTTATCACCCTGGCTGGAAGCCGTATGTATACTTCCATGGCAGATACAGACCTGGTCATTGACGAAGCTTTGAACAAATTCGAAAGTGTATTGTCAAGCGTGGAAGGTTTATAAAGAAAGAATAGCAAAACAAGGCAGCCTGGCGATGAGCGACGGTCCTGCGACACGATGACCCTACCCCGGGGTTATTGTTAGCAGGAATTGGAAATGGTCGCTACATACTTTTCCAGGAGAAACCGGCCCTCACAATAGCTGTACAAAGAAACTTGTAATAGAGGTTGATATGAGACAAAACAATTATTGGGATAAAAAAGTAATTCTGGTCACTGGAGGTTCGAGCGGGATCGGGTTGGCTTTGGCCAAGCAGTTGGCGTCCGCAGGTGCGCAGGTCTGGCTTACAGCGCGGCGAAGTGATGTTCTGGAGGCTGCACTCAAGGAAGTAGAAGCTGCGCGGCGTGACCATTCCCAACATTGCGGAGTTGTCGTTGCCGATGTTGCAGACCCATTGCAAGCTGCGCGGGTGGTGGTGGATGTGACAAAGTCCGCTGGTGTGCCGGATGTGATCATTAATTCAGCTGGCATCACCCAACCGGGTTACATCCAGGACCTTTCATTGGAAGTCTTTGAGCGGTTGATGCAGGTCAACTATTTTGGAACAGTATATGTGACCACGGCTGTTCTGCCTGCCATGATGGAACGCGGTTCAGGTCATATCATTAATATTTCTTCCATGGCTGGTTACCTGGGCGTGTTTGGATATAGCGCGTATGGCGCAACAAAGTTTGCCGTGACTGGCTTTTCGGAAGCCTTGAGGGCGGAAATGAAACCGCATGGTATCCGCGTCTCGGTGGCCTTCCCACCAGACACCGACACTCCACAACTGGCCTATGAGGAGCCGTTCAAACCTGCCGAGACGAAAGCCATCTCAGGAAATGCGAAAGCGCTCTCCGCCGATAAGGTGGCGCGCAACATCCTGCAGCAAGCCGAGAAAGGCAACTATATGATCTTCCCCGGTATCGACTCGCGCATTTTCTATATCCTCACCAGTAAATTACCCAAGAGCCTTGTCTTTGCCGTGCTTGACCAGATGGCAGGTTCGGGGAAGAAGAATAAACAATCGTAATAAGAAAGCAGAGGAGAATGCTATGGATATTTTTGAGAAATGCTCGAAATACACCACCGCGAGAGATGCCATTGCGGGTGGATATTATCCCTACTTCATCCCGCTAACCGAAAATGAGGGCACGGAAGCTGTTTTTCGCGGTCACCGCCTGATCATGTGCGGGTCAAACAACTACCTTGGATTAACTACTCACCCCAAGGTTCGCCAAGCTGCGCTGGAAGCCATTCAACGTTACGGGACGTCCTGCACAGGTTCCCGTTTTCTAAATGGAACCATTGAACTGCACGAGCAACTAGAGCGTGAATTGGCTGTTTGGGTCGGCAAGGAAGCTGCCCTGGTCTTTTCGACCGGAATGCAGGCCAACTTGGGTACGATCAGCGCGATCGTCAGCCGTGACGATGTGGTCATCCTCGATAAACAGGACCACGCCTCCATTGTGGATGGCGCAAAACTAAGTTGGGGTAAAACTGTCCGCTTTCGTCATAACGATATGGCTGATTTGGAGCGTGTCTTACGCCAGCAGGATGGGGAAAATGGTAAATTGGTAGTAGTGGACGGACTTTACAGCATGGAAGGCGATATAGCTCCGCTAGCTGAAATTGTCCCCTTATGCAAGAAATATAATGCCCGCCTGATGGTGGACGATGCCCATGCGACGGGTGTCCTTGGCGGTGGCCGCGGTACTGCCGCCCATTTAAATATGACCGAAGAAGTCGACCTGATCATGTCCACGTTCAGCAAATCCTTCGCCTCACTCGGCGGCTTCATTGCGGGTGCAGAAGATATCGTCCACTACATCAAACACCATGCCAGGAGCATGATCTTCAGCGCGAGCATCCCACCTGCCAATGCTGCGGCAGCCCTGGCAGCTTTGCATGTCATGCAGGAAGAACCGGAGCGGATCCAGCGGGTAAACGATATAGCAGCCACGATGCGAAAAGAATACCAACGTCTTGGGTTCGATATTGGCAAGTCCGTATCTCCTATTATCCCAATCCTTATTGGAGATGATACTCGTACGCTGACGATCTGGAAAGAACTTTTCGATGCAGGCGTTTTTGTCAACCCGGTCATCTCTCCCGCTGTGCCTGAAGGCCGCCAGCTCCTGCGTACAAGTTATATGGCAACCCACACCGACGCGCAAATGAGCCGAATCCTCGAGACTTTTGCTAAAGTAGGCAAACAAGTTGGACTGATTTCCTAAGAGATAAAACGATAATTCAACCCTGGTAAACCAAATAGACAAAATCACCTCATTTTGGTTCACGAGGTGATTTTGTCTATTTTATTCCTGCAACCTATTTTGATTCTTTTTCGGCCAGAGTTATCGCTTCTTCAAAGATTGCCAGTCCTTCATCCACTTCAGAACTTGAAATGCTGAGAGGCGGAGCGATGCGCATGACACTCTTGCCACAGCTAAGCAGGATCAGGCCGCGTTCAAAGGCCAGATCAACAACTTTATTACATAGTTCTTCTGCCGGGATCTTACTCTTCTGGTCCTTGACAAATTCAACACCGATCATCAAGCCGATCCCACGCACATCACCAATACACGTGTGACGTGCCATGATTTCATGCAAGGCGTCAAGCGTGTATTGGCCAACGGTGGCTGCATTCGCCAGGTATTCATTTTCAATTAAATCTATGGTAGCCAGGGCCGCGGCGCAGGCAATCGGGTTACCACCGAAAGTATTTCCATGGGAGCCACGCGGCCAAGTCATCACAGATTTGCGGGCGATACAGGCACCCAAAGGCATACCGGATGCAATGCCTTTGGCGGCGGTGATGATATCTGGTTCTACATCAAAGTGTTCGATGGCCCACCATTTGCCAGTGCGCCCCATTCCGCTTTGAACCTCATCTGCGATGAGAAGGATATTGTATTTGTCACACAATTCACGCAGCGCAGGAAAGAAACCGGGAGGAGGAACAAGGTAACCACCCTCGCCCTGTATGGATTCTACCAGGATGCCAGCCACCTCATCTGGAGGAAGGATATGGCCGAGGATCTCATCCTCGATATAGCGAACAACTGTCTCGCCATAATCCTCACCAGGCAATCGATCGAGAATGGGACGGTAGGAATTGGGGAATGGGGCGTGCACAACGCCGTTCATTAATGGATAAAAACCACGATGATAGGTAGACTTGCTGGCAGTGAAGGTCACAGCACCCAGCGTGCGTCCATGGAAGGCGCCGGTAAAGCCAATAAAATTCGTCCGTCCGCTGTGGTAGCGGGCCAATTTAATGGCGGTCTCGATGGCTTCGGTACCTGAGTTGGTCATAAAAGAAGAGGCTGCCTCCGCAAAGGGAGCAATCTCGTCAAGTTTTTCCCCAAGGGCAATCCATTTTTCATGATAGAAATCAGAGGAAATATGGATGAATTGTTCGGCCTGGTCCTGAATAGCCTTAATCACCTTTGGATGGCTGTGACCGGTGGAGACAACTGCAATCCCAGCTGCAAAATCCAGGAAACGATTGCCGTCCACGTCCCAGACTTCGGTGCCCTTACCATGATCCATGACAAATGGAACACCGCGTGGGTAAGATGGCGAGATGACAGCTGAATCGCGCTTGATCAGTGCCCTGGCCTTAGGGCCTGGTAATTTAAGCGGTTCCATAGAATCTCCTTTTGTGAATTATCCGGCTTTGGAGAGGCGGATGTGTGCCTGAGCGAGTGCATCGATCAACCCGGCGTCATCGCCAAATTTAACAGTAGTAATCTGCAACCCTTCCAGGTAAGACTTGTCCATGATATTCCGTTTCATGGCTTCTTCAATTGGATCAAGAATCAACCTGCCACTCTGCGAAACCCCACCGCCAAAGATAACGATGGACGGATTAAAGATGTGGAGATAATCTGCAACTGCCTGACCGATAAAACTGCCAGCTCGAACGAAGGCTTCCTTTGCCAATTTATCTCCCTGCCTGGCAGCCTCAGCAACATCACGAGCGTTAAGTTCCAGACTCGAGTGGAGAATGGATGTCTGACCAGCAGCGATCTGCTCTATGACGTAACGGGCGATTGCTGGTCCTGAAGCAACGGCTTCCAAATGACCATATACTCCGCAGGAACAGACCGGCCCGCCGGGAAGGACGGTGATATGCCCGAGTTCGGCGGCCATGCCACGACTGCCTTCGATGAGCATGTCATTGCATATAACGCCGCCCCCAATCCCGGTGCTAAGTGTGAGATACAAAACATCATGGTGTCCCTGTCCGGCTCCGAACTTCCATTCCCCCAGAGCAGCCAGGTTGGCATCGTTCCCGAGGAAAGCCGGGACTTTATATTTCCTGGAAAGCAATCCAGCCAGAGGATAATTCGTCCATGCAGGGATATTGGGGGTGGAGATGATCGTGCCGGTGTAGGGGTTGAGTGGACCGGGAGCAGCGACCGAAATAGCATCCACCGGTCCATCCGGCCAGACAGAGTCGATCAGGACGGTTAAACGTTCGAGAACGCCGGCTTCCATGCCATGTGTGGCTGTACGTTGTATGATGGTGGGAGTAGTCCCGCTGAGAGGATAAACTGCAGCCCTAAGCTGGGTTCCACCGATATCTATTGCTAGAATGGAGCTCATAGGCGAAATTATAACATGTTGACTGCAAGTGAAAAACTGGTTGACTATTCCTTTAAAGGCTGCTATTATCTTTGGGATGTTTAAGCGGCATGAGACCCGGTCTCGTTCATTTTGGCGGGGGTTTTCTCGATTCTTCCGTTGGTTTGTCCCAGGGATTGGCGTAAAACGCTGGTTCTTGGTGCTCCTGGTCGGAATCACATTCATCGGGACTGGCACGGCATTGTTCTTATTGGATGTGTACCGAACTGCCCCGGATACCTGGTGGTTACCGATCATTACCACGGTTGCTCTGCAAAATCTACCCCGGGTAGTGCGAGTTGCAATTTTTGGAACCCTTGGCCTGGGATTTATCACGCTTGGAATCTGGGGATTGAATCGATCCCTGTTGGTTCCCTTCCTGCGACCCGGTCAAAGACTGGTGGACCAAGTGTCCGAATTCCGCCGCCGTGAGCGTGGGCCACGGATTGTGGCCATTGGCGGCGGGCATGGAATTGCCACGGTGCTGCGTGGATTGAAAGGATACACCAATAACCTGACTGCGGTAGTATCAGTAGCTGATGACGGGGGGTCTTCGGGTGAGCTGCGGCGCAACCTGGGCATTCTTCCACCGGGGGATATCCGCAATTGCCTGGCAGCGCTCTCTGACGATGAGGCCCTGCTAACGCAATTATTCCAATACCGGTTTGGAGAAGATACCGGCCTGGGCGGGCATTCGTTTGGCAACCTGTTCATTTCAGCCCTGACCGACATAACCGGCAGTTTCGAAGAGGCTATCTCCGAATCGGGGCGCGCCCTCTCTGTGCACGGACGCGTGCTCCCGGCAACTTTACATAACGTCCGACTTGTGGCTGATGTCCAATTACCAAATGCCCAGACCGAGGTGCGGGTGGAGGGCGAGAGCCAGATTCCTCAGACAGCAGGACGCGTGAGAAGGGTGTGGCTTGAACCGGATAATGTTTCGGCATACCCGCCAGTCATCCAGGCTGTCCTGGCAGCGGATATGATCATCATTGGGCCTGGCAGCCTGTACACCAGCATATTTCCCAATCTTCTGGTTGGCGATCTCCTTGATGCGATCCGATCCAGCCGGGGAGTAAAAATCTTTATCTCTAACCTGACCACACAACCGGGTGAAACAGACCTGTACACTTCAGGAGATCATATCCGTACCTTGGAGAAGTTTGCCGGTTCCGAACTTGTGGATGTCATCATTTGCAATTCATGGTATGATGCAAAGTTGGAAAATGGCTTGCAGTGGGTCAGGGCGGATGATGCGTTAACGCGCGATTCCCGTTTGTATCTTTCAGATCTAGCGGACCACCTGCAACCAGGATATCACGAGGCGGTAAAATTGGCCCAGGTGTTGATGGACCTGTATAACGATCGCACTGGACCAAACTCAATCGAATAAGCAACGCTATTGCGTTGCTACTAAATTCATAATATAAGGAGATTTACCATGACAGTTAAAGTAGGAATCAACGGATTTGGCCGGATCGGCCGCCAGGTTTTGAAGGCCATTCGGGATTATTATCCCGAAGAACTGGAAGTTGTTGCTTTCAACGATATCGGCGATATGAAAACCATGGCGCATCTGCTCAAGTACGACTCGAATTATGGTCGTTTTGACGGCACGGTTGAATTTGCCGAGGATCATCTGCTCATTGATGGCAAGAAAGTTACGGCTTTCAAAGAGACAGACCCGGCTGCAATTCCATGGAAAGACCTGGGCGTGGAGATCGTGATCGAGTCCACCGGTCTCTTTACAATCAAGGAAGACGGCGTCAACAAGAAGGGCAAGACCGTCAAAGGCGCTGTAAATCACATCACTTCTGGTGGTGCAAAGAAAGTCATCATTTCCGCACCCGCCGAAGGTGAAGATTTAACCATCGTTATGGGTGTGAACGAGGACAAGTACGATCCAAAGACACACCACGTTGTCTCGAATGCATCCTGTACGACGAACTGTCTGGCCCCTGCGGCGAAAGTAGTGCATGATAAATATATTATTAAACGGGCTTTCATGACAACCATTCATGCCTATACCAACGATCAGAAAATACTCGATATGCCGCATTCGGACCTGAGGCGGGCGCGCGCGGCGGCAATGAGCATCATCCCAACAACGACTGGCGCTGCCAAAGCTATTTCCCTGGTCATTCCTGATCTTAAGGGGAAGTTCGACGGCTATGCTCTTAGGGTACCAACCTCGACAGTCTCAGTGGTGGATTTTACTGCCGAACTGGAAAAGGCCACCACCACTGACGAATTACGCCAGGCCTTCCGTGATGCAGCCAAACTGCCGCGTAATAAGGGCATCCTGCAGGCGATGGACGAACCGCTGGTGAGTATTGACTACAAGGGCGATCCCCACAGCTCTTCAGTGGATTTGCCGTTCACCAGCGTCCTGGGCAAGACCGAAAACAATTTTGTTAAAGTAGTCGCTTGGTATGATAATGAATGGGGCTACTCTGTACGCACAGCTGACCTGGCTGCGTTGATGGCAAAGAGTCTGTAGTTTAAAAAAAGGAATAGTCTCATGGTTGGAAAACCTTGAGACTATTCCTATTGACTGGGAGAATAATTCATGGACAAGAAAACCGTCAAAGATATAGATATAAAAGGGAAACGTGTCCTGATGCGGGTCGATTTCAATGTCCCGATGGAAGGCGGCAAAGTAACTGATGACAAACGTATCAAAGCTTCCCTCCCGACGATCAAGTATATTCTTGACCAGGGCGCATCCCTGCTGCTGATGAGCCATTTGGGGCGCCCAAAAGGTGGCTTTGACCCCGAATTCAGTCTGAAGCCAGCCGCGGAAGTTCTGGCGGGCCTGCTGGGCATCCCGGTTCAAATGGCACCGGATTGCGTTGGTCCGGAAGTGGAAAAGATGGCGAAAGCACTACTACCTGGGGGCGTACTCATGTTGGAGAACACCCGCTTCCACCCGGAAGAAGAAAAGAATGACCTGGACCTGGCCAAGAAGATGGCCGCGCTCGGTGATGTTTATGTAAACGATGCATTTGGCTCGGCCCACCGCGCTCACTCCTCTACTGAGGGTGTAGCCCACTTCCTGCCAGCTGTTTCCGGCTTTTTGATGGAGCAGGAACTCGAATATCTGGGGCGTGCGACAGGCAATCCAGAGCATCCATACATTGCAATCCTGGGCGGCGCCAAGATCAGCGACAAGATCCTGGTTGTGGAAAACCTGCTTGCCAAGTGTGACAAGCTCATTATTGGCGGCGGCATGGCGAATACTTTTTTGACCGCCAAAGGGCTAAACATGCAAGACAGCCTGGTTGAAGCCGGTTCAGTTGAAACCGCGAAAGCGATCCTGTCGAAATCCAGCAACCGGATCGTGCTGCCGGTGGATGCTGTAATTGCTGATAAATTCGAGGCTGAAGCCAACAGCAAAACTGTTGATGTAGATAAAATTCCTGCTGGCTGGCGGATGATGGATGTAGGCCCGAAGACCCTGGAACTCTACAAAGAAACCCTCAAGGGTGCCAAGTTAATCGTTTGGAACGGCCCTGTAGGCGTGTTTGAGATGCCCAAGTTCGCCGAAGGAACCTTTGCCTTGGCGCGGCTGCTGGCAGAATCCGGGGCGATCACCGTCATCGGTGGTGGCGATAGCGCCAGCGCGGTTAAGAAGGCAGGGGTTGCCAAGCAGATGACCCATGTATCCACTGGTGGCGGCGCCTCGCTGGAGTTCCTGGAAGGCAAGGAACTGCCGGGTGTAGCGGCGTTGCTGAATAAATAAATTTTACAGGCA
>CAIKOL010000374.1 GCA_903829085.1 uncultured Anaerolineales bacterium
CAATAAATTGGAGGTGTCGTACGCGCCGATTCTTTACAAGGGATTAAGCCTTGCCGACTTGGCGCATGTTATCATGCTTAAAGAGGAAGGCATCATTCCACAGGATTCCGCAAAAAAACTATTGGAAACCCTGATGGCTGTGCACAAGATTCCCGTTGAGGAGTTTAAATTTGATCCGGCTCTAGGGGATGCATACAAGAATCGGGAGCGCTATATCACCTACTTAGCGCCAGATGCCAGCGGCTGGCTAAGAACGGGACGTGCCCGCCGGGAAGTGACCAATATTGCCTATCAAATCTCGGTACGTGAGCGCATCTTAACACTGATTGAGTCACTAACTGAATTGGCGGAGGCCTTGTTGATGTTGGCTGAAAAGCATACAAGTACGATCATGCCTGATTTTACTTATATGCAACACGCCCAGCCAACCACACTGGCCCACTATCTATTGGCATTTGTTTACCCCATTTTGCGCGATTTTGATCGGCTGCGAGCCTGTTTCCAGCGTGTCAACATGAGTTCTGGCGGTATTGGAAGCGTAAACGGTTCCCGCTTACCTTTAAATCGTCAACGTCTGGCAGAACTATTGGGATTTGAGGGTGTCGTTACACATACTCGTGACGCGATGTGGCAGGCAGATATGCCAATTGAAATCATGGCCTGTGTGGTTGCCTCGGTTATTAGTTTTGATAGGTTGGGAGAGGATTTGCAAATCTGGGCCACCCAAGAATTCAACCTGGTGGAACTTGCAGATGAATACTGCCGTGAAAGCGTAATTATGCCGCAGAAGAAAAATCCCTATAGTTTAGCTTTTGTGCGAGGTGTGGCTGGGGTATTGATCGGTCAATTGACTTCAATGGCTAATGTGGGCAGGACGATGTCTGGACAACCGGATAACCGTATATTTGCATACGGAGATGTTCCCAAGGCAATCGATCTGGCTATTCAAACCGCGCGTTTGATGACTGGAGTTATACGTACACTTTCGGTTAATGTTAAATTGATGGCAAGCCAGGCTGGAGAGGGTTACTCGCAGGCAACGGACCTGGCTGAAGTAATCATGCTTGAAGCGAAGCTCCCATATCTTACAGCTCACAGTCTTGTGGGAGAAGTTGTTACTGATGCCGCGCAGAAAGGATTCTCTTCTGCGCGGATTTCAAGTAAAATGATTGATTCAGCTGCGAAGAACATTCTTGGTTATCCATTAAGAATATCCCCGGATATTATCAGCCGGGCATTGAACCCCAATGAAATCCTTGCCACCCGCGTGGGCCTGGGAGGGGCGGGTATGGATCAAGTAAAAAATATGATTTCTGAATCTCGTGCTGCCATTGCTGAGGCACTGTGCTGGAAGATCCAAACCGGGAAAAGCCTGGCGGATGCAGAAATAAACTTGTTGACACTCGCTCATAATATGTGCGAGACCGCTTGTGAGTAGTTGATAAAATTCTTATTGAGAAGAAGCATCTTCATTAACAAGCAGGTTGTCAGACTCTAGAAGGAGAAACTCATGTTGGATTTTCTTCAGGTTGTGAAAAGAGAACCCAAACCGCGACAGACCGGCTATTCCCATGTTTTGGATAAAGGATTGGGAATCCGGCAAGTACAGGATCTGCTGGAGACGGCAGGCGAGTTCATCGATATAATCAAACTCGGCTGGGGTACTGGTTATGTTACCAATAACCTAGCCGATAAAGTGGCGGTTTATCAGAAAGCAGGCATACCAGTCTGCTTTGGAGGAACCCTTTTAGAATTGGCTATTGCTCAAGGAAAATTTGATGATTACCGCCGAACGGTCAAACGCCTTAATTTAAGCCATGTAGAGTTTTCCACTGGCGTGTTGGATATGGAGATTGAGAAGAAGGCAGAGTTCATCCGACAACTAGCTGAGGATTTTATCGTATTAGCAGAGGTTGGAAGCAAAGATGAAAACGTGGCGGTCGAGCCATTCCGGTGGGTTGAGGAGATTAAGATTCTATTACAGGCTGGAGCCTGGAAAGTGATCGCGGAGGCACGCGAAAGTGGAACTGTTGGGCTTTATCACCAGACCGGGGAGGTTCGCCTAGGGTTAATTGAAGAAATCATTTCGGCCATTGATCCAGAATACTTGATTTTTGAAGCGCCTCAAAAACGACAGCAGGTGTGGTTCCTGAAGCAGTTTGGCCCTTCGGTAAATTTAGGTAATATTGCCACAGATGACGTGATCCCCCTGGAGACCTTACGGTTGGGGCTGCGAGGGGATACCATGCCTGATTTCCAGTTGAAAGTCTGGAAACCTCGTTCAATAATAAAGGACATGTCCGGCAACCGGTAATCCAAATAGCCATGGGAATAGTGACTCTTGATTTCGAATCGTTGAATTCGCGATTCGAAGCCAGTACTCCGCAAGAAATCCTGGAATGGGCGTTAGAGAGCTTTTGGCCGGCTATCGCCATGAGTTCATCGTTTCAGACTCAGAGCATTCCGCTATTACATAGAATCACCCAGATCAAGCCTGAATTGCCTGTATTTTTCCTGGATACCGGCTACCATTTCCAAGAAACATTGGAGTTCAAGGCAAATTTACAGAAAACTTGGGGGATAAATATTATCGATCTTCGGAACGAAGAATGTGATGATGAGAAGGATGCCCATTCTGGCGAACAGCTATACCTTACAGACCCGGAAAGGTGTTGCTATATAAACAAGGTCGCACCAATGAAGAAAGCATTGCAAAATATGCGGGCCTGGATTACCGGTATCCGGCGGGAACAGACTCCTGAACGACCCCAAGCGAATATTATTGAGAGAAGATCGTCAGGATTGGTTAAAATTAATCCCATTCTCAATTGGACACAGGCAGATGTGTACCGCAACATTTATGGACATAATCTGCCAATGCATCCTTTATTTACAAGCAATTACCCAAGCGTTGGTTGTGCGCCTTGTACCCGGCCTGTACAACCGGGTGAACAAGAAAGAGGTGGACGCTGGGCAGGATCAGACAAAACTGAATGTGGCTTACATACAATATTCTTCTCCTAAAATGAACCTTGAGGTATTAATTGGCTCTAATTTCTCCTTGCCTGTTCTCCTCAATCATTAATAGACTTAGCTACCAATCGCCGGATGCACCAGCTATTCTCGCGCCAGAAAAGCAGCCAATGACATTCGTGCAACTAGCTGCACAAATTAAAAATATTTCAGTCCGACTTAATCAGTTGGGATACCGGAGAAATGATCGGTTGGCAGTGGCGTTACCCAACGGCCCGGAAATGTTGACAACATACCTAGCTGTGTCATCCGTGTGCTCGTGCGCGCCGTTGAACCCGGCCTACCAGGTGGATGAATTCATTTTTAGCTTGAAAGATTTGCGCGCCAAGGCGGTCGTGATCCAACGCGAAATGTCACCCCTGGCGCGGGAGGCAGCTGCGCATCTTGGCATCCCAGTGCTTGATTTAAAGCCCGATGAAAACCAAGCCGGACTATTCGAGATCTCGTCTAGTCTCCCAGAAAACCCTCGCGTCTTGGAACCTGTATTGGCTGAAGTGGATGATATCGCGCTGCTGCTGCATACTTCAGGCACCACGTCACGCCCTAAAATCGTCCCCATCACCCATCGGAACATTTTTTATGGAGCAAACAATTCAGTAAAGTCGCTGAAACTCACTTCTGCCGACCGTTGTCTGAATATTATGCCGCTCTTTAACATTCATGGGTTGGTGGCAGTGGCGCTAACCAGCCTCTCTGCCGGCGCCAGCATCATTTGCACACCGGGCTTTAGTTCGTACCAGATCATGGATTGGTTTGCCACTTTATCACCGACTTGGTATTCGGCAGTTCCATCGTTGCACCAAGCGGTTGTAGACCAGGCGCGGTTTCAACCTGAAAAGGCGAAAGCTGCTCACCTGCGGATTGTCCGCTCTGCATCCTCTCCGCTCTCGGCACAATTGGCGTGTGATCTTGAATCTGCCTTTGATGCTCCCGTATTGGAAGCCCTGGGTATGACGGAAGCATCAGGCTCAATCACAATTGTCCGCCTGCCACCACCCATTGGAAAAGAGGGAACCGTGGGTGTGCCACAAGGCAGCTCGAAAATGTGTGCCATGGATGAAGCGGGGAATATACTACCTGCCAAGATAATCGGCGAGTTATGCCTAAGCGGAGAGAATGTGGTCACCGGTTACGAAAACAACCCGGAGGCGAACGCGGCCACATTCATGAATGGTTGGATGAGAACGGGTGACCTGGGCTATATTGACGAAGATGGTTATGTTTTTATTAAGGGTCGGATCAAAGAAGTCATCAATCGCGGCGGGGCAAAGGTTTCACCGGCCGAGGTGGATGAGGTCTTGATGCTGCATCCAGCTGTGAAACAGGTAGCGGCATTTGGGGTGCCCCACCCCACTTTGGGAGAGGATGTGGCCGCGGCAATCGTTCTGCATGATGGAATGATAGTTTCTATGCAGGAACTGCGCCAATTTGCGGCAGCAAATCTGGCGGATTTCAAAGTGCCACGCCTAATTGTTTTTGTCAAGGAAATTCCCAGGAATGCGGTGGGTAAGGTTCAACGCATCGGGTTAGCCGAAAAGCTACAACCCGAATTGGCAGCCCTTCGGGATGGGGAAACAGGCGGTGGGGCAGAGCCGATCACTGAGGTCGAGGCTGGCATCCTGTTCATCTGGCAGGAGGTCTTGGGCTTGAAAGATGTGGGCATCCATGATGATTACCTGGTGCTGGGGGGAGATTCGATCCGCGCGGCGATCATCTTAATGAATGTCAACGAGCGCTTTGGCACGGATTTATTGTTAGGCGATATTTTCGATACACCGACCATAGCAACAATGGCAGGAGTTGTTCAGAAGAAACTGGAGAATTCCAGGTCAAATTTAAACCTACCTCCCATCCAACGGCGTAGCCAGAAAGAGACCTTGCTTTCTCCGGCGCAGGAAGCTCTGTGGTTCATCCAGAAGGTGACTCCAAAGTCAGTAGCTTACAACTATGGTTTTCTATTCAAATTACTCGGTGGAATAGATCGCAAGGCTCTGGAGCGGGCGGTGAACGAACTGGTGCAACGGCATGAATCTTTGCGAACCCTTTACCGGAACCATGAGGGAAAGCCTTACCAAGTGGTTTTACCCTTTGAGCCGATTTCGCTTCCTGTCGTGGATTATTCAAATATGCCATTGGAAGAACGCGAGGCTGCCATCCGTCGTTATGCTGCTGACCGGGAGAATGAGCCGTTTGACCTAGAGAAAGAGAGTGCTGGACGGTTTGCAGTGCTGCATTCCAACCCGGAGGAAGATTACCTTTATTTCTGTACTCATCATATCAACTGGGATGCCTGGTCCCATTTTGTGTTCACCGCTGACCTGATGCGCCTTTATGCTGCCTGTCGATCGGGCGAGAAGCCGGACCTGCCTGAGTTACCCATTCAATATACTGATTATGCGCTGGCTCACGATGAATGGCTACAAGGGGAGACGCGTTTGGCATTCCTGGATCATTGGAAGAAGGCTCTCTCGGGTGAATTGCCCATCCTTGAATTACCAACCGACCGTCCACGCCCAGCCGTTCAAACCGATCATGGAGCGCGTTATCATTTCAACCTGACTCCAACGCTATCGCACCAGATCAAAGAATTCAGCCAACGTGAACGGATTACCGCCTTTCATATGCTGCTGGCTGCTTATGGCCTATTGCTGGGGCGTTATACTGGGCAGGAAGACATCCTGTTAGGATGCCCTTTTGCAAACCGGCCGAGAGCCGAACAGCAAAGCCTGATCGGTTTGTTCACCAATGTTCTCCCGATCCGCTTGAACCTGGGTGGTGGAATTTCCGTCCGCGAGTTGTGCCAACAGGCGCGAGGCGCGATGCTGGATGCTTTCACCTGGCAAGCGCTCCCTTTCAAAATGCTTGTGAATGAAATTGCCCCACTGCGCGACCTAAGTCGGATGCCAATTTACCAGGTTGCAATCAATATGATGAACGTACCACATCGCCCTACATCCATCCCGGGATTGGAGTTGAGCGAAGTGCTGCGCGATGAAATGCCTGCCCAGTTCGAAATGGTTTTCGAATTTACGGATGAAGGTGAGGATTTTCACGCCTCCGTTATTTTTAACACCGACCTGTTCGACAAAGCAACAATTGCCCGAATGACATCTCACTTCCAGAACATCCTTGGTGGAATGTTGGCTGCACCGGAACGCCCAATCTCCGAAGTGAAAATACTTTCCGAAACAGAACGCCAACATATTTTGTTTACATGGAATAATACTGCGAAGAATTTTCCACGTGAAAAGAGTGTTCACCGTCTATTTGAAGAACAAGCGGCAAGAACACCGGATGCGCAGGCAGTGGTTTTTGGAGATCAACGGTTATCTTATGCTGAATTGAATCGGAAAGCAAATCAACTCGCCTGGCATCTAAATCATTTGGGTGTAGAGCGAGGAACCTTTGTAGGGTTGTGCATGGAACGCACACAGGAAATGGTGATAGCGATGCTGGCTATTTTAAAAGCAGATAGTGCATACGTTCCACTTGATCCCACGTACCCATCAGAGCGTCTCGCTTTTATGATTCAGGATTCCGGATTAAAAATCATTGTGAGCATGGGGAATTGGGTGAAGAAGTTACCTGTTGAAGAGCTTAAATGCCTCAATATCGTGCTGATGGATAAGCAGGTAGAAGAAATTACAAATTGCAACCCAGAGAACTTGCCATTGGATACCGAACCGCAGGAGATCGCTTACATCATTTACACCTCTGGTTCCACAGGAATCCCCAAGGGAATCTGCATTCCTCACAGCGCTATCAACAATTTGGTGCTGAATACCAATTATATTAATCTGACTCCCGAAGATCAGGTTGCTCAGGCTTCCAATATGTCATTCGATGCAGCAACATTTGAAGTGTGGGGTTCGTTATTGAATGGGGCATGCCTGGTAGGAGTGCCGCAGGGAGTTTTGCTTTCTCCGATGGAGTTTGCGAAGGTGATCCGAAAGCAGCGGATCAATGTCTTATTTCTGACGACTGCACTTTTCAACCTGGTAGCATCAATTGAACCAACAGCATTTTCCCCAATCAGAGACTTGTTGTTTGGAGGCGAAGCTGTTTCTCCCCACTGGGTCCGAATTATCTTGAAATCCGGTGCACCTCAACGGTTGTTGCATGTTTACGGGCCAACGGAGACAACTACATATACCACCTGGTACCAGGTGCAAGATATAGCGGAAACCGATGTGAACATACCTATCGGGATGCCAATTGCCAATACGACTGCATATGTATTAGATCACCATTTGGTTCCTTTGCCGGTCGGTATAACCGGTGAGTTATATATTGGCGGTGACGGGTTGGCCGTTGGGTATTATAAGCGTCCCGAATTGACCTCGGAGCGATTTATCCAGAATCCATTTAGACGGGGGGAAATAAAAGCGGGAATTACAAGCAGCGAACGGTTGTATAGAACCGGAGACCTTGTACGCCGCAAGGTGGATGGAAACATCGAATTTCTGGGTCGGATGGATAACCAGGTAAAACTTCGCGGTTTCAGGATCGAGTTGGGTGAGATAGAATCCACACTGGGGCAATATCCTGGAGTCAAGCAGGTGGTGGTGGTGGAACGCGAAGACTTGCCGGGTGATAAGCGTCTGGCTGCTTATATTATTACAAATGCTGCAGGGGATATTGTCCAAGTTCCTGGAGTAGCGCCAGATATGAATGAATTGCGTAGTTTCCTGCGAGAGAAATTGCCAGATTACATGATTCCTTCAGCCATTATTTTGCTGGAAGCTTTCCCATTGACTGCCAACGGGAAGATTGACCGCAAAGCATTGCCAGCGCCTCAAATGGAGGCATTAAGGAACCTGGAATATGCAGCACCGCGCAGCCCTACTGAAGAATGCTTGTCGAATATCTGGATGGAAGTGTTGGGAGTTAACCGCGTAGGTGCAGACGATGATTTCTTTGACCTTGGCGGGAATTCTCTCTCTGCCGTGCAGGTTATGGTACGCGTTCAACATGAATTTGACTTGATTTTACCCATCCATAAGATATTTAAATCTCCACGATTATCGGATCTTGCTGCGCAGGTGGATTTTGAACTGAAAGAAATGAAACGACAAAATGAAAATGAGTCGAACAACCGCGAAGAATTTATTATATGACTAATCAGGAATTCATTTCCTCCCTGCGCCAATTGGGGATCAATATTAAAGTAGAAGAGAGCAACCTGAAGATCGACGCCCCCAAGGGTGTGGTTACCTTTGAGATTAAAGAACAATTGCGCGAAAGAAAAGCGGAGATCATTGATATCCTGCTGGAGGAGCAGAACCAACACTCCAGGCGGTCTGCGTTCCCACACGCAGACCGTTCCCGACAGATCCCGGCATCCTCCTCCCAGCGGGGATTATGGATTCAATACCAAATCGAAGGGATGAGCAGTACCTATAATGTCCCGTTTGCCTATCGAATAAAAGGAAAACTTGATGTCACGGCTTTGGAAAAAGCCCTGCGAATGTTGGTCGCCCGACACGAATCCCTACGGATGAGTTTTGAGGCTGTGGAGGGTGAACCAACTCTGAAGATCGCGGATAGTGTTGAATGGAATTTGGAAATTCACCAGACTAATGAGGCAATCATTGAACAGGAAATAACAGCTGCAGCCGCCCAGCCTTTCTTACTGGAACAGGCACCCTTATTCCGAGCACACCTGTGGATCGATTCTGTCAACGAGCATACCCTTTTGCTGAATTTCCATCACATCATTTTTGACGGCTGGTCTCTAGGTATTTTCGAACAGGAATTGTCAAATTTATATACCCTACTAACACACGGGGAGCAGTCGCAATTACCCGGGCAGGAATTTGATTTTGCTGATTACGCTAACTGGCAACAAGATTTGTTAAAGAGCGTAGATATTGAAGAGGGATTAAAGTACTGGAAGGAAACGCTACGAAGTGCACCCGACTTGCTGGCATTACCCATCGATCACCCGCGTCCGGCTGTACAAACTCATCATGGCAACCGCATCCAGAGGAAATTGGATGAGGCCCTTGTGGAACAGTTACGAAGTTTGGCAAGGCATGAAAATGTGACCCTCTTCATGGTTTTGAATGCTGCATATGGCATATTGCTGAGTCGTTACAGCCAGCAGGATGAGATTGTTATCGGTGTGCCAATGGCAAACCGCCCACGAAAGGAATTGGAAAGGATTGTAGGTTTTTTTGTCAACACGCTACCCCTGTGTTTTAATCTGAGCGGAAACCCGACCCTGCCCGTATTGCTTAAGAATATGCGTGTGGTCGCACTAGATGCAGATGCTCACCAGGCAATCCCATTCGATAGAATTGTGTCAATGGTGAATCCCGACCGAAAGGCCGGTTACAACCCCATCTTCCAGGTTGTTTTTGATTTTATCGATACACATTCACGGGGATTTCAAACGCAGGAAATAGAAGCACGCCCTTATTTTGTCGAAATTGGCACTTCGAAATTCGACCTTTCGATGGTGGTATTTCAACAAAGTAGGAATCTGCATTTGGAATTGCAATACAATACTGACCTGTTCGACCATCCAAGCGTTGAGCGGATGGTAGCGCATTATGAACGCATCCTGGAATGGATGGTTTCAGATCCTAAGAAAGGGATATTCGAGTTCGAATTCCTGACCGAAATCGAACGGCAGCAGATCCTGGTGGAGTGGAACGATACAGCGAGGGAATATCCGAGGGAAAAATGCATCCAACAGTTGATCGAGGAACAAGTGGAACGTGTTCCAGAATCTCCAGCGGTGGTGTTTGATGCAGAACGATTAAGTTATCGTGAGATCAGCCAGCGAGCGAACCAGGTTGCCCATTATCTGAGGAAATTGGGGGCTGGCCCGGATTTACCCGTAGGGATATATCTCGAGCGGTCTGCAGATCTTGTAATAGGCATACTGGGCATACTCAAGGCTGGCAGCCCCTATGTACCTCTGGATATGCTCTACCCAGCAGAGAGGCGAATGGAGATCATACGTGACTCTGGCATGAAAATCCTGCTCACACAAACGACATTGGTCAGCGAAGAGTTCCCAAAGGAACTGACCTTGTTGGTTATTGATGGGCAGCACGATGTTATCGAATTAGAAAGCATCCAGAACCCAGTTCTTGTGAACAAACCTGAAGACCTGGTTTATATTATTTATACATCTGGTTCGACCGGCAAACCGAAGGGAGTGGAGATCAGCCACCGCAGCCTGGTGAATTGCCTGGTTTCGGCTAACGAGAGGATGGGCCTGGCAAGTGGGGGATTGTCGCTAACGGTAACCACACCTACGTTTGATATATCGGTTTTTGAGCTACTAACCCCATTATGCCTGGGGGCGACGGTGGTTGTGGCTTCGGAGGAGGAAATATACGATAGTGTTATGCTGGCAAAGAAGATCATGGGAACTGCTTTGACATGGATGTTCGCCACACCTGCGACCTGGCGGATGTTACAGATGGCAGGTTGGCAGGGGAAAGCCGGGCTGAAAATACTATGTGGGGGAGACGCGTTTCCTCCTGATCTCGCTGAATGGTTGATGCGAACGTGTGGGGAAGTCTTCAACCTTTATGGACCAACAGAAGCAACCATCATGTGCACATCCAGCCACCTGGTACCTGGACAGCCGGTAACAATTGGAAGACCGATCGCAAATACAAGTGTATACATTTTAGACCCGCATCACCAACCTGTCCCGGTTGGTGTAGCAGGTGAATTGTATATTGGTGGAGACGGGCTGGCGCATGGATATCACAATCG
>CAIKOL010000375.1 GCA_903829085.1 uncultured Anaerolineales bacterium
GATGGGGAGCCAGGGCTTATGCCGCCATTGCTTCCGTCATTGACACCGCAGAATTGAAAGGAATTTCGCCTTTCACTACCATTCAATCTCTCTTCGGTCCTCCCTCACTTCCCCTTCCGTTAGGGGTGTGAGTAGATACATAATTCTGGCAGCAGGCTTTCCCTTGCCGCTGAATGGGGCTTGAATGACTTTCATTTTCCTCCACCCTCCAACCCATTGTTCTCCCGGTCACTTTAAGCCAGGGAATTGTTCCTCATTGTTTTGACACGGATTTTGCTCTCAAATCCGAATTGTTCCTGAAAACGCGTAAATCAAAAAACAACCCCCTGCCCCAGCCTGAACCCACCCCCGCCATTCCAAAGGAGCCCGATATGCAACCCCATCTGCTTGTCAGCCAGTTACGCTTCGCCCGCAGCGAGTTCGTGCGCGGCCTGGAAGGCGTATCCGAAGAGGACGCCCGCCGCCGGATCCTGCCCATGAACTGCATCAGTTGGATGCTGGGGCACCTTGCCAACCAGGAGCACCGTTACTGGGTGGGACTGGCCCAGCAGGATAACGTGGCCCCCGGCCTGGCCGAGCTCGTGGGCTACGGCCGGCCCGCCAGCACCCCCCCGCTGAAGGACATGTGGGCTGCCTGGCACACCGTCACCGCCACCGCCGACAAGTACCTCGAGCTGCTCAACCCTGCCATGCTGCAGGAATTCATGCTGCGCGACGGTCAGCCGGTGGATGAGAACGTCGGCACCCTGCTGATGCGCAACATCTACCACTACTGGTACCACACCGGGGAAGCCGCCGCCGTGCGCCAGATGCTGGGGCATACCCATCTGCCCGAGTTCGTGGGCGACATGAGCGCCGCCGCCTGGCACCCGGAGTAGCTGGGATTAATCGTCCTATAATAATGAAGGCTTATAATCCCCCATACAAGGTCAACCCACAAGCTGCCGTGTCGGCAGCACCTTGCAGCCAAGGAGAGCAAGCATGAGTATTCCTGATCTACCCACCATCCCCGAAATCAGCAGCCAGACCAAGGGCGGCATCAAGTATCACATCCTCGGAACGGTCCAGCAGACCCTGGCCGTCGAGTTGCAGCCCAACCAGGTGGTTTATTCGGACGCCGGCGGCATGTCGTGGATGACCACCAGCGTGAACATGAGCACCAAGGCCAGCGGCGGGCTGGGCGGTATGCTCAAGCGCGCCGTCTCGGGCGCCTCCGCCTTCATCGTGGATTTCAGCGCCACCGGCACCCCCGGGCAGGCGGCCTTCAGCACCGATTTCCCCGGCAAGGTGCTGCCCATCGAACTGGATGCCGGGCAATCCGTCATCATGCACAAGCACGCCTTCCTGTGCGCCGAGAAAAGCGTGGCGCTGGATGTTTTCTTCACCCGCAAGCTGGGCGCCGGCTTCTTCGGCGGCGAGGGCTTCATCCTGCAGAAACTGACCGGCCCGGGCACGGTCTTTGCCGAGCTGGATGGCGACGCGGTGGAATATCACCTCAAGCCGGGCGAGGTGATGAAGGTGGAACCGGGCCATGTGGCCATGTTCGAAGCCAGCGTGTCCTTCGACATCCAGATGATCAAGGGCATTGCCAACATCCTGGCTGGCGGAGAAGGGGTCTTCCTGGCCACTCTCACCGGGCCGGGACGCATCTGGCTGCACTCCATGACCGTCAGCAAGATGGCGCACCGCCTGATGGAATACATGCCGGCAAAATCAGGCTGACCGTGCAAGCGGGCGGGCGATTGGTATTTGATCAGAGCGACCTCCCGGTCGCTCTGTTTTGTTCGAAACGCAAAGCCGCAAAGCGGGTAAAATATAGAATATCTGTGGGCACAAATTGCACTTCCTTCCGGGTAAAAAGGCGCAATTTGTGCCCGTGACGGGTACAGACCTTCGCCTCCTTCCTTTCTTCGCGGTTAACCATATGGACTCTAAAACCCTGCACGTGCTTGAATACCCCAAGATCCTGGCCCGCCTGGCGGATTTCTGCGATTTCTCTGCCTCGGCCGAGCGCGCCCTGCAGCTCGAGCCCACGCCCGATTACGAAACCGCCCTGGGGCGCCTGGCCGAGACCAGCGAGGCGCGCACCCTGCTGGTGACCAGCGACCTGACCATCGGCGGCGCTCACGACATCCGCTCCCAGGTGGACCTGGCCGCCCACGGCGGCGTGCTGGACCCCAAGGAACTGCTGGATGTGCAGTCCACGCTCGTGTCCATGCGTGACCTGCGCCGCTTCTTTGACAAGCACGCCGCAGCCTCGCCGCGCCTGGCGCTCATCGCCCTGCGCCTGCCGGCTCCCGGTGGGCTGATCGAAGCCATCGCCCGTTGCATCGCCGATAACGGCGAGGTGGCCGACAGCGCCTCGCCCAAACTGTACGATCTGCGCCGCCAGGTGCGCATCGCCCACGACCGCCTGATGAGCCGCCTGCAGCGCTACCTGACCGACAGCTCCACCGCCTCCAAGCTGCAGGATGCGGTCATCACCCAGCGCGATGGGCGCTACGTCATCCCGCTGCGGGCCGAGTTCAAGGGGCAGGTCAAAGCCATCGTCCACGACCAGTCCTCCAGCGGAGCCACCCTGTTCGTGGAGCCGCTGGCGGTGGTGGAACTCAACAACGCCTTCCGCGAGGCCCAGGTGGCCGAACGGGATGAGGTGCGCCGGGTGCTGGCGGCCCTGTCGGCCGAGGTGGGCGCGCTGGCCGGGGAGATCGTCCCGGGGGTGGCTGCCCTGGCCGAGCTGGACCTGGCGTTTGCCAAGGGGAAATATGCGGATGAGATCGGGGCCAATGGGCCCGTCTTGCTTCCCACTTCGAACCTCAAGCCTCGAAATGCGCAGCCTGAAGAGGGGAAAGCTGCGGCGACAGACATTCCCACCATCAAGCTGCTCCAGGCCCGCCACCCGCTGCTGGACCCGGAAACGGTGGTGCCCGTCAGCATTGACGCCGTCCCGGGCACCTTTGCGCTGGTCATCACCGGCCCGAACACGGGCGGCAAGACCGTCACGCTCAAGACCGTGGGCCTGCTGGCGGTGATGGCCCAGAGCGGGCTGCACATCCCGGCCCAATCCGGCTCGGAGCTGCCCTGCTTCCAGGCCATTTACGCCGACATCGGCGACGAGCAGTCCATCGAGCAGTCGCTTTCCACCTTCTCGGGGCACATCACCAACATCGTCCAGATCCTGAAGAAGGCCGATCACCGCTCGCTGGTGATCCTGGACGAACTGGGGGCGGGCACCGACCCGCAGGAGGGCGCCGCGCTGGCGCGTGCCATCCTGACCAGCCTGCTGAAGGACGGCATCACCACCTTCGTGGCCACCCACTATCCGGAACTGAAGACCTTTGCCCACACCACCCCGGGGGTGGTCAACGCCTCGCTGGAGTTCAACGTCCAGAGCCTGCGCCCCACCTACAAGCTGACCATCGGCCTGCCCGGGCGATCGAACGCCCTGGCCATTGCCCAGCGCCTGGGGCTGCCGGCCGAGATCATCGACGCCGCCCGGAGCGAGATCAACCCCGACGACCTGCGCGCCGACAAGCTGATCGGCGACATCCACCGCCAGCGCAAGATCGCCTTCAAGGAGAGCGAGAAGGCCGAACGCTCCCGCTCGGAGGCGCGCAAGCTGGAACGCGACCTGGAGCAACGGCTGGAGAAGATCGAGGACGAGCGCCAGAAGGTGATCGAACGGGCGCGCGCCGAGGGCGAACTGGAAGTGGAGGTGCTCAAGGCGCAGCTCAAGACACTGAAGGATGAGTTGAAGCGCGCCCGCCAGCCGCTGGACGCCCTGCATGTAATTGAAGAGAAGATCGAGATCGTGGAGGAAGAGCTCCAGAAGCCGGTCAAGCGTCGCATGTCGAAGATCAAAGCTCCAGCATCGCAACTGGAAAGCGGGACGCGGCGCGGACCGCTCAAAGTGGGCGATAGGGTGGTGCTGAAGAAACTCGGCAATGAAGGCACGATCATCTCGCTGGACAAGGAGCAGGCCGAGGTGCAGGCCGGGCCACTGCGGATGCGCGTGCCGCTGGATGAGTTGAGGCGCAAGACGGAGAGCGACGAGGCAGAAGCGCAGACACCGGAAAAGCGCAAAATGTCAAAGGCCGCCCGTGAATCAGCCTCCACCCGGCAAACGTCGTCGCTGCTGGCTGCCTCCCCGGGGCTCGAACTGGACCTGCGCGGGCAGCGCGCCGAGGATGCTCTCGACATGCTCGAGCGCTACCTGGAAAAAGCCAGCCTGGCCGGGCTGCCCTTCGTGCGCATCATCCACGGCAAGGGCACGGGGAAACTGCGCCAGGAAGTGCGGGCGGCGCTCAAGAACCACCCGAATGTGGTCTCGTTCGAGGAAGGCGGGGATAAGGAAGGCGGCGCCGGGGTGACGGTGGCGAAGTTGGAAGGGGATTAAGTCAGAATTTTGGATTGTGCTCGCTTCGCTCGCACAATCCAAAATTCTCTACCCTCTTAATGTTGTTCTGCCACCCACTCCCGGATGCGGGTCTCCAGGATGTCCAGCGGCAGGGCGCCGGCTGTCAAAAGCACATCGTGGAACTCCCGCAGGTTAAACTTTGCCCCCAGTTCATTTTCAGCGAAGGCCCTCAGCGCACTGATCTTCAACTCCCCCAGCTTGTAAGCCAGGGCCTGCCCGGGCCAGGCAATATACCGGTCGACTTCATTGGTGATATTGAGCAGGGTGGAGGAAGTATTATCGGCCATGAAGTCAATCGCCTGTTGGCGCGTCCAGCCCAGGGCGTGCATGCCCGTGTCCACCACCAGGCGGCAGGCGCGCCACATCTCGTAGGACAGCCGGCCAAAGTCCGAGTATGGATCCTGGTAGAAGCCCACCTCCAGCCCCAGCCGCTCAGAATACAGCGCCCAGCCCTCCACGAAGGAGGTGAACCCGGCAAAGCGACGGAAGTTCGGCAGGTCATGCAATTCCTGCTGGAGGGCGATCTGCAGGTGATGCCCCGGCACCGCCTCGTGGAACGAGAGCGCCTCGATCTCGTACAGCGGGCGGCTGGCGAGGTCGTAGGTGTTGACGTAATAGTTGCCTGCCACGCTTCCATCCCCGCTGCCGGGTTGGTAATAGGCGGCGGTGTTGCCTGGGGCGCTGAAGGCCGGGATCTCGCGGATGCCGTAGGGCAGGCGCGGCAGGGTCTTGAACAGGCGCGGCAGTTCCCCGTCCATGCGCTTGAGCACCAGGGCGGTCTTCTCCAGCAGCGCCTGGGGCGTGGTCACATAGAAGCGCGGGTCGCTGCGCAGGAATTCGATGAACGGTCGGAAGCCTCCCTGGAAGCCGGTCTTGCGGATGACGGTTTCCATCTCGGCCCGGATGCGCTGCACCTCGCCTTGCCCGGTGGCGTGGATGGAGGCGGGCGAAAGCTCCAGGGTGGTGAAATAGTGGATGCGCTCCTGGTAGAAGGCGCGGCCGTCCGGCAGTTCCGCGGCAGCGATCCCAGTGCGCGACCCGGGCAGGTATTCCTCCTGGAGGAACTGGAGCAGCAGGCGGTAGGCGGGCACCACCGAGCGGCGGATGGCGTCTTCGGCGGCGGCTGCCAGCCGCTGGCGGTCCGGCTCACTGATGGAGGCGGGGAACTGCTCGAAGGGTTTGAAGAAAACACTGCGGGTGGGGTCATCCACAATATGCGCCCGCAGCGCTTCGTCCACGCCTTCCAGAGTCACACGCGGCGGGAGGTAGCCGCTGCGCAGCCCCAGGCGCAGCAGCCCGATGCTCTCATCGAAATAGCGGCGCAGCCCTTCCAGCCGGGAGATGTAATTCTCGTAGTCCCTCAGCGTGCCGAAGGGGGAGTACAGGTACACGTCAGGCAGATATATATGGAAGCCGCCCGACCGGGAGAGAGGCAGGCGGTAACCGTGCAAGTCCAGGGCGGCGATCTCAAAGTCCAGCATGCGGGCGAAGATGTCGGCGTTCAGCCGGTCAGACGCAGGCAGGGTAGGGCGCTCGATCTTCTGCAGGCGCTGGCGGAAACCGTCCAATTGGGTGCGCCAGGAGCTGTAATGCTCCTCACCGGCGTCTGGCAGGCGGTCGTTGAAGCGCTGGTCGCCGCAGGAGGTGGCAAAGAGCGGGTCCGAGCGCATCCAGGCTTCCCACTGGTCGGCGATCAAGAGGGCAAGTTCTTCGGAGGGGGTCATGGGAAATTCCTTTGGAGAAACTCAGTCTATTTTCTGCCAGGCACGCGCAAAGCGCAAAATGCGGCTGCGGATGTAGAACATGTCCGGGTCGGCATCCGGGCGCTGCTGCTTGATCAGCTGGATGGCCTCCGCCGGGCCATATCCCAGGGCGATCAGGATGGCGGCGCCCATTGCCACGCCGCGGTGGCGGCCCCTGGCGCAGTGAGCGTAGACCTTGCCGCCTTCCCGGATGGTCTGCAGGGCGGCATGCACGCCGCGCTCCAGGAAGCGGATGGGGATGACCAGCCCGGGGCTGTCGATGGTGGGCAGCCAGAGCAGTTTGAGCGGCGGCTTGTGCAGGTCGCGGGCGGGGCACTTCTCCAAGCGCATGTTGATCACCAAGCGCACACCCAGGTCACGCAGGAGGTCATATTCTTCCCGCAGTGGGGTATCACCAATAAAGAGGCTGTCGGTTATTTTCGAAAAATTCATAGGGGAATCTTATCATAAGAAAAGGATAGAGAGCAAATGATCGGGCAACCAGAAATTGGAAGATGAAGATGCACCCATTGGGCAGGTGGTACCTGCCAGGTCTTGCTTCCGATCCTGTCCGCAGTTCTCATTTTATTCTAATGTGCAATTTGAATCCAGTGCTATAATACATACATAACAGGTCTAAATAGTATAAATTACATTCACAGAAGCTGGAACTGCCCTTTCCCAGCACCTTCGAATAAAAAGGAGTAAAGATTATGGCTACCATGTTGATACAACATAAAGTTAAGGATTTTGCAGGCTGGAAGAAAGTTTTTGATTCTGTTTCCGGTTTGCGCATCTCCAGTGGAGAACTTTCAAGCCAGGTTTACCGGGATGAAAGCGATCCCAGCAAGGTAACGGTCGTGAACAAATGGAATTCGCTGGCAAACGCCCAGAAATTCGCCCATTCTCCCGAACTGAAAGCGGCGATGGAGAAGGCCGGGGTGGATGGTCCGCCGGTCATCTCCTTCCTAAACGAAGTATAAGCAAAGCAGACCCGATCCTGCCCTTCCTCGCCCGAGGAGGGGCTTTTTTGATCCCCCCTTGCAGGGGCAGGTCTGGTCTCTTCTTCTACAGCGATCCAGAGTCTGCGCGCCTTTCTCTCTGCTCACTGATCTCCCACCGCCCGGCGGACGAGGTCGAGCACCTGCAAGGCGGTCAGGCGGTGGATGGCAATGGCTTCGTCGGTCAGGTAGAGACCACCCTGGTAGGAATCTTCAGGGCGGGAGTAGAGACCGCGGTTGGGCAGCCCCTCCACCGCCGCCCAGAAGTTCCAGAAAGGAATATTGTATTCCACTGCCAGCGCGGCGTATTCGGTATTCACCTGCTCATTGGCTTCAATATCATCGGCCTTGCTGGCCAGGATGGGGACGACACCCGCCACAACGAGCTGATTCAGGATGGTACGCATATAATCTTCGTTACGCGCCTCGTAATGGGAGCCGACCTGGATGATGGCAAAGGAAGGCTTGTGAAGGCGAAGTTCGCATTGCAACGGGGTTTCATCGGACGTACAGGTGTACTGGTTCTGGTGCCACTGTGACCAGAGCAGCGCGCCCGTGGTGGTGCCGGCGCGTACCGTGGGACTCTGCCGGTTGAAGGAGCCGCTGAACCAGGCTACCGTCTCCTGCAGACCCTGCGGCAGGGCGGAAACAGCCTGCGGGTCGGTCTCGTAGACTCCCATGAAGACTTCCGGCAGGGAATTGCAGTCGCCAAGCACCGAAAAAGCATGCGGGTCGTTGCCCAGTGCCTGCCCAAGCTGGTAGATCTGGCGGGCGTTTTCCGGGACGATGGGCAGCACCGGCCAGGAGTGCCAGGCAGCCGGGTCGAGGCCCAGGGCGGCGGAGAGAGGAGTGGAAGTAACAACCGCTTCGCCGGTCACGGCGGGAAGTGGGGTCTCTGTCAGGGTGGATATTGGCTGCGTAGGGGAGGGGGAGAATGTCGACAAGGCAGTAGGCGCTGGAGCAGTGCCTGTCTGGCAAGCCGCCAGAAAAACAACAAGGAGGATTAGAAATGAGAGCGGAGTTCGAGTCGGCATGGGCAATAGTATAACAAAAGTGCGCTGATTCATGGGCTGGCAGGCTGGACCGCCCGGCGGACGAGGTCGAGCGCCTGCAAGGCGGTCAGACGCTGGATGGCAGCCGCTTCATCGGTCAGGTACAGGTCGCCCTGGTAAGCAGCCTCCGGGCGGGTGTAGAGGCCGCGGTTCGGCAGCCCATCCACTGCTGCCCAGAAGTTCCAGAAGGGGAGGTTGTACTCCACTGCCAATTGGGCATATTGAGTGTTGACATGCTCATCCAGTTCGCGGTCATCGGCCTTGCTGGCCAGGATGGGGACGACACCCGCGGCGATAAGCTGCTCCAGGATCGTTCGCATATAAGCATCGTTGCGTGACTCGTAGTGGGTGCCCACGTGGACGATGACAAAGGATGGTTTATGGATGCGCAGTTCACACTGCAGCGGTGTTTCATATTCGGTGCAGGTGAATTTACCCTGGTGCCAGGGCGCCCAGAGCAGCGCCCCGGCAGTGGTGCCGCCGCGCACGGTGGGGCTGAGGCGGTTGAAAGAGCCGCTAAACCACACCACCGTATCCTGCAATTCCTGTGGCAGGGCAGCCAGCGCCTGGGGGTCGGTCTCGTAGACTCCCATGAAGACATCCGGCTCCGACTGGCAGTCGCCGAAGACCGAGAAGGCGTGCGGGTCGTTACCCAGCGACTGCCCGAGCTGGTAGATCAGGCGGGCATATGCCAGGACAATGGGCAGCACCGGCCAGGTGTGCCAAGCGCCCGGGTCGAGGGCCAGGACGGCAGGCAGCGGGGTGGATGAGAGGGTGGGGGCAGGTGCAGGATTGGTCGTCGCGCCTGGGGAGGTTGTCACCGGCAGCCCGCTGGTGGGAAGCGGTGTGTCTGTAGCCTCCGCTGGGAGGCTGGCGGATGGCTCCGGGCTCGGGCTGGGCGTCCAGGGTTGAGAAGGGACGGCAGCAGAGCCGGATGGTGTGGGCAGCGACAGGGAGGCGGGCGGGAGCGGTGCCTGGCATGCCGCCAGGGCCAGCAGCAGGAAGAGCAGCAGGAAACGTCTTGGGCCTGGCATGCAGGCTATTTTACTGCAGATGGGGATGGGAATTTTCCAATTTTCCAGCTGTGGAAAACCATTCTGTGCGATAATGGGCGGGAATGGAGGTCGCATGCATCCTAGGCGAGCATTGCTCTACATGCCCGGCGATGACCGGCACAAGATCGAAAAAGCCCTGGCGCTAAACGTGGACTGTATCTGCATGGATATGGAAGACGGCGTGGCGTTCAACCGCAAGGCCGAAGCGCGCCGGGGTATCGCACTTGCGCTGGGCGAGCTGGCGTTTGGCCGTTCCGAGAAACTGGCGCGCCTCAATGCCCCCGGCTCGGGGCTGGAGGCGCAGGATATCGAAGCGGTGCTGCCCTGCCACCCGGACGGGATCGTACTGCCCAAAGTGGAATCGTTGGAGCAACTCCAGTGGGCCAGCGGATTAATTGAGGCAGCCGAGTTGGAGCGAGGTTGGCCGCTGCATTCCATCCGCATGCTGGCGGGGGTGGAAACGGCCCGGGCCATCCTGAACTTGAAGGAGATCGCCTCCCACCCAAGACTTGACGGCCTGATCTTTGGCGGGGAGGATTACGCCGCCAACGTGGGAGCCAGGCGCAGCCCCGAAGCCACGGAACTGCTCTACGCCCGCTCGGCGGTGGTGACCGCCTGCGCGGCCTTCGGCCTGCAGGCCATCGACATGGTCAGCATTGATTTCCGCGACCTGGATATGGTGCGACGGCAGGCCGCCTTTGGGGCACAACTGGGCTACAGTGGCAAACAGGTCATCCACCCGGCGCAGGTGGCGCCGGTGCAGGAGGCTTTCACGCCGGATGACGACTCGATCGAAAAGGCCCGCCGCCTGGTGCAGGCATTCGAGACGCATCAGCAAGAGGGCCGGGGTGCCTTTGCGCTGGATGGAAAGATGATCGACCTGCCGCTGGTGAAGGCCGCTCAAAACATACTGGAGCGGGCGCAGGCAGCCGGGAAGGGGGAAGGTTAACCGCAAAAAAGCAACCAGGCGGAACTCCCCCCCGTGTTTACACCGGAGGCTGGCGTGTTCATCATCACTGTGCGGTTAAATATCAAAGCCTATGCTGCCTATTATTTTTGGTCTTTCTTCTGCCCTGAGCTGGGGAGCGGCCGATTTCTGCGGCGGGCTGGCCAGCCGCAAGGCCAAAGCCTACCAGGCGGTCCTTTTTGGCGAAGCGTCCGGGCTGGCACTCCTGCTGGTGGCAGCCTTCTTCTCCGGCGAAACACCCATTGGTTGGTATTCCTGGCTGCTGTGCAGCCTCGCGGGTTCAATGGGCGTGCTGGGATTGCTGATGTTCTTCGAAGCCATGTCCAGGGGGCAGATGTCGATCGCCTCGCCAGTGGCTGCCCTGACAGGCGCCATCCTGCCGGTCATTGTTGGCTCACTGACCGAGGGTTTCCCCGGCTGGCTGACACTGGCAGGGTTCGCCCTGGCGCTGGCAGCGATCTGGTTCATCTCCCAGCCGGATGGCAGTGCGAAAAGCCTGCGTGTGCGGCTGGCCGACCTGAGCCTGCCGCTCATTGCCGGGCTGGGGTTCGGCGTTTATCTCATCCTCATCCATAGCGGCAGCCGGACTGGGGTATTCTGGCCGATGGTGGCCGCGCGAGTCTCGGGCGTGCTGACGATGGTGCTTTACACACTAATCACCCACCAGCCGATCCTGCCTGCAAAAAACGTCTGGCCGCTGCTGCTGATGAACGGGGTACTGGATGTGACCGGCAACGGGTTGTACATCCTGGCCGGGCAGGCCGGGCGCATGGATGTGGCCGCGGTGCTGGCCTCGCTCTACCCCGCTTCCACGGTCCTACTGGCCGGGCTGACCTTGCACGAACGTCTCAACCGCCTGCAAGTGGCCGGCATCCTGGCTGCCCTGGTGGCCATCGTGCTGATAACGGTATAACGGGGTTATCATCAAAGTGAGGAGAAACATGCATGACCAACATTCAGGTTAAACTCGTCCGCAGCGCCCGCGAGCGGCGCACCTTCCTGACCTTCCCCTGGCGCATCTACAAGGGTGACCCGCTGTGGGTGCCGCCCCTGTTGTCGGAACGCGCCAAGGCGCTCGACCCGGCCCGCGGTATATTTTATAAGGGCGGTTACGCCGACCTCTTCATCGCCTGGCAGAACGGTAAACCAGCTGGCACCATTGTCTGCGCCGAGGACCATAACAATACACGCATCAGGGGCTTCGGCGAGTGCATGATCGGTTTCTTCGAGTGCGTGGATGACTTCGCCGTGGCCGAGGCGCTATTCGAGCGGGCCACCGCCTGGGCGGGGGAACACGGCTTGGTGAGCCTGTACGGCACCTTCAACCTGGACCGGGAGGATTCCCGCGGGATCCTGATCGAGGGACGCGACCGCCCACCCAGCTCCTACTGCGGGCACAACCCGGCCTATTACCAGGGTTTCTTCGAGCAGTATGGCTTCCAGAAATTCGGGGAGGACGGCCTGGCCTATGCCATCGACATCAACCTGGACAACCCCCAGCTCCAGCACCTGATGAAGCTGGCCGACAAGATCCGCCAGCGCAGGAAGATCACCGTGCGCAGCGGAAACCTGAAGGAGATCGACCGGGAGATAGACAACATCCTGGAACTGCAGAACCGAGGCCTGGCGCACTTTGCCGACTTCACCCCCTACACACGCAACGACATCCAGGCCATGATCCTGCCGGTGCTCGACATCATTGACCCGGAACTGATCCTGTTCGCCGAAGTGGACGGCAAAGTGGTGGGATGGTTCCCCGGGGTGCCCAACATGAACGAGGTGCTGATCCACCTGAATGGCCTGCGTCATCCCTGGGATTACCTGCGCCTGCTGAAATATGCCAAGCTCAAGCCGAAGTGCCTGGCGATGAAAAGCATCGCCGTGCTGCCCGAACATTGGGACATGGGGGCAGGAGTGCTGCTGTTCGATGAGATGGCCCGCCGCGCCGCCGCCAAGGGCTACCAGTGGGCAGACCTGTCGCTGACCGGCGAGGATAACCCCGATACTTTCCCACTGGCACGCCGCATGGGAGCAAAGGTATACAAGCGCTACCGCTTTTACCGGAAGGAATTGAGTACCAAATGAACGGCCTCCTCCAGGCGTCAGGAATACCGCGAAAACTCTCCGGGAAAGTAGCCCTCATTACAGGCGGGACTTCGGGAATCGGCGCGGCCACGGCCGACCTGTTCGCCGCCGAAGGTGCAGACGTGGTGATCACCGGCCGCCGGGCCGGGCTGGGCCAGGAAAAGGTTGAGGCACTTTGTAAATATGGAGTCCAGGCTGCCTATGTGCAGGCCGATCACACCCGTTTGGAAGATTGCGAGCACGCCATCACCGAAACGATCCGCCTTTTGGGGCGGATCGATATCCTGTTCAACAATGCCGGGATTGTGATGGAGGGCAACGCCGAGAATACCAGTGAAGAAGACTGGGACTCCGTGATGAACCTGAACGTGACCGCCGTTTGGCGCATGAGCCGGCTGGCGCTTCCATACATGCGGGCACAGGGCGGAGGGGTGATCGTCAATAACGCCTCGGATTGGGGCATGGTGGGGGCTGAAAATGCGCTGGCTTATGCTGTCAGCAAGGCAGCGGTGGTGCAGATGACCCGCTGCATGGCATTGGACCTGGCTGCCGGGAACATTCGCGTCAATGCGGTCTGCCCGGGTGATACTTTCGTGCTGCGCTGGCTGGAGAAAGGCTACTTCGAAGCCTCCGACCCGGTTACCCTGGAACAGGCTAAAGTCGATGCGGCTGCCGGTTTGCCGATGAAACGCTTCGGCCAGCCGGAAGAGATTGCCCATGCCGTGCTGTTCCTGGCAAGCACGGATTCCTCGTTCATGACCGGTCAGACGCTGGTGGTAGATGGGGGCAATACGGCCAGGTAAGGATGATTACTGGCAATAAAAAATCAGGATGGTGGTTGCCTGCCGTCCTGATTTCTTTTAATATTCTCCCTGCTCCGGTTCCCCAAAGACCATCACCACCATGTGCTGGTTGAGGAACTGTGGCTGGCGCTCCGCTCCAGGGACTATCTGTCCCAGGGTGTAGCCGCCGATCAACGGCACGTCCACTCCCAACGCCGACTGGACCGCAGCCGCATCCCCGCCGGGTTGGGCTTCAAAGAGCATCTGCCAGGCAATGTCGGCCAGCACCAACGCCAGCACAGGATGTGCTCCGTTCAATTCTTTGAGCGCCTGCGCGGCGGCAGCCTGGGCGGCTGCCTGGCAGGCTGAGAGACTGCCCGTCAGCAGGTAAGCTTCCGAGCCGTCTGAAACCGCGGCATTCATACGGAACGACCCGTCGGCTTCGACGCGCAGGGGCGAACGCAGCAACAGGCTTTTGTCGTACTGTTCCAGGCCGAGGGGATAAAGCCGGGCCAGGTGGTTGAGAGGTGGAAAGGCCCATTCACGCGCCGGGTAGCCGAACAGGTGCGCATACGCCTCGGAGGCCGGGCGACCGTCAAGGGTGCGCACCCAGAAACCGCGCGAGCGGGTGACACGGAAGTGGGTGCCCACCGGCTGCCAGCCGTGTCCATAGCCGACCCCCACCCGGATGCGGCCTTCCATTCTTGCCAGCGCCAGCCCGCCTGCTCCGAACTGCGTCCCGCCGATCTGGTAAGCATTGCCGGCATGCAGGTCTCCACTGGAAAGGGCGCCGGTGAGATTGGTGCCAGCCGGCAGGCTGTTGCACACCTGCTCGGCATCAGCATTGAAACCGTCTGCGAAGAGCAGGGCAGGTTGTTTGGGCTTGCGTTTCAGAAGTTCGGCCAATTGTTGGGAGATTTCACGGCTGCCCTGGGTATACCCGGCCAGCCATTGCACATCGACACGCGCATCGGTGGCAGCCAGGAGCGCCACCACGACTGAGTGGTTGTGCAATCCGTCTGAACTCAGGCCAGCCGGGGTGCTGAATCCGATCATGGGCGTGTTGCCAATCAGGCTGGCAACGCCGTTGACCACCTGCTGGGGCTCGTACTGGTAGGAGGAAACAACCAGCGCCAGGACCGGGGGAACACTGCCCAGGTCGTTCAAGGCCCGATGGGTGGCCTTCAAACCGGCTTCACGTCCATCGAGAGCGCGCGCCTGTCCGACTGCAGCAATAAGGCTCATCTATTGTCATCCAATTTGATCTTATCCTGTTTCACAACGATTCCCAAAGAACCATTACTTGTGCTCATCCTTCTGCCACCGGGACGGTGAAGTGAAAAGTGGTCCCCTGACGGAATTCAGAATCGAACCAGATTCGCCCACCCATCATCTCGATGAGACTCCTGGTGATATTCAGGCCCAGGCCTGTGCCGGGCGCTTCGCGCGCCTTTGAGTCTTCGGAGCGGAAGAATTTTTGGAAGATTTTTTTCTGGTCTTCCAGGCTGATGCCAATACCGTTATCCTGCACCCAGATATGAAGGACTTCTGCAGCGCCTTCGGGGTCCCACTGGTTGGCGCTCTTCTCGGCGCTGACGGTGATGACGCCGCCTTCGGGGGTGTACTTGTTGGCATTGTTGACCAGGTTGGTCATGATCTGCGCAATGCGGGTGCGGTCTGCCCAAACTTTCGGCAGCCTGGCAGGCAGGTTTACAACTGCAGACTGTTTCCGATCCTCGATCTGGCGCTTTGAGGAACGCATCACCTCATCCACCACTTCGGCCAGTTCCACCGCTTTAAAGTCCAGGCGCAGGCGGTTGGCCTCGATCTTGGAATTATCGTTCAGGTCAGAGACGAGAGTGGACATGCGTTCCACATTGGAGTGGATGGTGCCCAGGAAACTGGCCTGCATTTCCGTCACCGGGCCGACCGCGCCCTTGGATAGCAACTCGGTGTAGCCCTTGATGGAAGTCATCGGGTTTTTTAGCTCATGCGCCACAAAGGAGACAAATTCGCTCTTGGCATCGTTGGCAGCCTGCACCTGGTGGTAAAGCTGGGCATTGGAAATGGCAATGGCGGCATGGTCGCTAAGACGGGCCAGGAAGGTGAGCGCCGTAGCCAATTGCGGTTCAACCGAGCGGCTCTCCAGGACGATCAGGCCGATGACCTTGGTCTCGCGGCGGATGGGGACCACGGTCTGGGTCAGCGCCCCGGCCAGCAGCCCCGGTTGATGGTCGTCCAGGGCCATGCGTTGAGGCTGGCCGGTCTCGACCGCGGTGCGCATGGCAAGTTGTTCCAAAGGCATGGGTGTTTCTTTATAAGTCTGTTCGATCTCCTCGTAGCCCTGCTGGGCGGCCAGGCGGATCCCCTTTCCTTCCAGGATGCCGATCAGACCCGCATCGGCGCTGGACTGGCGCATGGCCCACTCCAGGGTCAGGCGCATGGCACGCGTGGCGTCCAGGCTGGCATTTAGTTCACGGTCAATGCGCTGCATGACCGAGAGTTCTTCCACGCGGTCATTCAGGGCCTGGTCGGTGAGGGTATACAGGCGGGCATTTTCGATGGCCACAGAGGCCTGCCCGGCAAAGGCGGAGAGCAGGTTCTGGTCATCATCCACGAATGGCAGCCCGTCCTTGCGGTTGATGACTTCCAGCACGCCTATGACGCTCTCCTTGACCTGGAGCGGAACAGCCAGGAGGGTGCGGGAGATGAAGCCGGTCTGCTGGTCAGTGGGGGCGAAACGACCCGC
>CAIKOL010000376.1 GCA_903829085.1 uncultured Anaerolineales bacterium
AGGCAGGCTGAACGTCTCGCCAAAGGTGAGTTCACCCTGGAAGACCTGGTGGAAATGCTGCGCTCATCAAAAAAGATGGGCCCGATGAGCCAGGTGGCGGATATGCTCCCGGGTGAAATGGGACGGGCTGCCAGGAACATCTCGCCGGAAGATATGGATCGTTCCACCAGGCGCACCGAAGCGATCATCAATTCGATGACGCCCCAGGAGCGCCGCAACCCGGATGTGCTGAATGCCAGCCGTCGCCGCCGTATTGCCCGAGGATGTGGCATGGAAGTCCAGGATGTGAATCGATTGGTGAAACAATTCCGCGAGATGCAAAAAATGTTCAAAATGCTTCAAAAAACCGGCGGACGCGGCCTGTCGCGATTGTTCGGATGAGGTAAAATGGTGGTGTGGCGAAAAACGTCACACGGATCAGGGCAACCTTGCTAACCCTGCTCCGCCAAATTGAAGGTTCTCAGCACCGCTCTGCGCATTCCTTTCTGCCCCTCTCTGCGCGGCCTGCTGATGCCAAAAAACTGATAATTACTTTTGAAGGAGAAATTTCTGATGGTTCGTATTCGTCTTCGCCGTACTGGTCAAAAGGGCCAGCCGTCATACCGCCTGGTCATTGCCGACAAGGAAAGCCCGCGCGATGGTCGCTTCCTGGAGATCGTGGGTTTCTACAATCCACGCACTGAACCTGCCACTCTGAACATCAAGGAAGACCGCATCTTTGAATGGATAAGTAAAGGCGCCCAGCCGACTGAGTCGGTGGCGCAGTTGTTCCATACCGTTGGCACCGATGGACGCATCGAGCGTTTCAAGGCTGGTGAATCTGTAGAGACTCTGCTGGCCGAGGCTGAATCAGCCAGGGCCGCCCGGGTTACCTCTGACAAAACCGGTAAATGATGGTGGGAACGGCTTTGGTCGTTAGTATTGCCTGAAGCCGTTCCTGCATAGAGATGTTATGAAAACACTCACAGAATATATCGCTAAATCCCTGGTAGACCACCCGGATGAAGTTGCTGTTGACGAGATCCGTCATGGCAATCGTGTGACACTTGAATTGAGTGTTGCCAAAGACGACATGGGTCGTGTCATCGGCAAGAGCGGCCGGGTGGCGAATGCCATCCGCACCCTTTTGCGGGTGGCAGCTGAGCGTGAAGGCTGTCAGGTCACGCTTGATGTGGTAGAACCCTAACCGTATGTCTGGTGCCAAAGAGCGACCGGCAGGCCCGCCAACTGCTGGCGGGCCTGCTTTCTTGGTGGTTGGGAAGGTGCGCCGTCCGCATGGTGTGCATGGTGAAGTAGTGGCGGAAATCCTCACCGATTTTCCTGAGCGCCTGATCCCAAAGAGAGCCATTTATATCGGTGAAAAACATGTGAAGCAGGTGATTGCCAGCCAGCGTCCGCACAATGAGGGCTTGCTGCTTGGTTTTGAAGGTATCACCACGCCTGAGCAGGCCGGTCGTTTTCGAAACCAGATCCTTTCCATCGCCGCATCGGAAGCCTCCGAATTGCCCGATGGTGAGTACTATTTTCACGAACTGTTCGACCTGGAAGTGATGGATGAGGCGGGTAAACTCCTCGGCAGACTGACAGATATCCTGGAGACCGGTGCGAACGATGTTTATGTCGTGACCGGTGCCTCCGGGCGCGAGCTCCTGATCCCTGCCATCCCCGAAGTTATTTTGGAAGTGGATCTGGACGCAAACACGATGAAGGTGCATTTGCTCCCCGGCCTTGTTGATCAGGAAGATGAGAACAGGGAACAGTGAACGAAAAACGCTATTGGGTCGGCTTCAATCTGGTCAAGGGTATTGGGGCAGTCCGCTTGCAAGGACTGCGTGACCATTTTGGCGACCTGGCCTTGGCTTGGCAGGCACCGGTGGATGCCCTCCAGGCTGCCGGGCTTAGCCTAAAGCTCGCTCTGCGTGTGGAACAGATGCGAACAGATGCGGATCTGGACAGAATCCTCGCCCAGGCTGAGGCGCAGGGTATTGAAATCCTTACCTGGGATGACGAGTTCTATCCGCCGCGTTTAAAAGAAATCGACCAGCCCCCCCCTGTACTTTATATGCGTGGCACATTGACCGCTGAAGATTCCTGGGCGGTTGCAGTGGTGGGGACACGCCGTATCAGTGCCTATGGCCGGCAGGTGGCGGAAGAATTGGCTTCTTTTTTGGCTGCCAATGGCGTCACTGTCATCTCCGGGCTGGCTCGTGGCGTTGATGCGGTTGCCCACCAGTCTGCTCTAAAGGCTGGAGGCCGGACAATTGCCGTTATGGGCTGCGGAGTGGATCGCATCTACCCACCAGAACATGCCCAGCTGGCTGGGAAGATTATGGCATGCGGTGCCCTTATCAGCGATTACCCCCCGGGTACACCACCGGATGCCTCCAATTTCCCGCCGCGTAATCGCATCATCTCCGCCCTTTCAATGGCAACCGTGGTTGTTGAAGCCGGGGAGACCAGCGGCGCGTTGATTACCGCTCAATTTGCCATTGATCAGGGTCGCGAAGTTTTTGCAGTACCGGGCAACATCCTGGCTCCGCAAAGCAAGGGCACCAATAGGTTGATTGCCCAGGGCGCCCATCCATTGCTCTCTGTGCGCGATTTGCTGGATGTGCTAAATCTAACCCGAGTCACTGAACAGCGTTTTGTTCGCAAGGTTCTGCCCACAGATGAAACCGAATCGAAGCTGTTGAGCGTTCTGACCCACGAACCTCTCCATATGGACGAAATCCGTAATCAAACTGGCCTGCCGATTGAGCGTGTCTCAGCCACGCTGGTGATGATGGAGCTTAAAGGGTTGGTGCGGCAGGTGGGTGGCTTGAATTATGTAGCAGTCAGGGAGGAGCAGGCCGGGTACGAGGTAGCCCCGATTTCTGCCCGGGACGAAGTAGCCCCGATTTCTGCCCGGGACGAAGTAGCCCCGATTTCTGCCCGGGACGAGGCTTAGGTTATGGAACATACTTATGCAGTCATCATGGCCGGCGGTGGCGGGACCCGTCTATGGCCCATCTCACGCAAGAAACATCCCAAGCATGTCTTGCCACTGCTGGGAGAGCGCACGCTTTTCCAGGGCACGCTGGACCGCCTTGAAGGTCTGGTTCCTCCGCAGCGGGTCTACGTTGTCACCACTGCGGATCAAGAACAGGAACTTAAGGCCCAGGCTCCGCAAGTTCCACTGGAAAATTTCTTGATCGAACCCCTGCCGCGCGGGACGGCCTCGGTTGTTGGGTTGGCAGCCACTGTGCTCGCGAAACGTGACCCTGAGAGCGTCATGTTTGTCTTGCCTGCTGATCATTTTATCTGTAATCGCGATCTGTTCCACTTGGTGATGCGTGTAGCAGTCCAGGTGGCGCGCAAGGATTATCTGGTCACTCTCGGCATCACACCAACTTTTCCATCCACCGGTTACGGATATATCCAGCGCGATGCATCCCTGCCGGAGAAATTTGATTACCCTGTCTACCGGGTCCTGCGTTTCACCGAAAAACCGGATCAACTGCAGGCTCGCAGCATGCTGGCAGGTGGTGATCATTCCTGGAATTCCGGCATGTTTATCTGGCGAACGAGTCGCATCCTGGAAGAATTTTCACGCCAGATGCCGGACTTGAGAGCAGAGCTTGATCAGATTGGATCTGCCTGGGGAACCACCCAACAGGATGGCGTTCTCAATTTAATTTGGCCCGGGATTAAGGTGGAAACCATTGACTACGGCATCATGGAACATGCAGCCAATGTTGCTGTGTTGCCGGCTGGTGGATTGGAATGGAGCGATGTTGGCTCTTGGGACTCGCTTTTCGATGTTCTGCTGCCGGACGAATATGGGAATGTG
>CAIKOL010000377.1 GCA_903829085.1 uncultured Anaerolineales bacterium
GCCATTGGCGTCACCAACCAGCGCGAGACCGCCCTGGTCTGGGAACGCGAGACGGGGCGACCGGTGTATAACGCCATTGTCTGGCAGGACACGCGCACGGACCTCATCTGCAATGAACTGGCAAAGCAGGGCGGGCAGGACCGCTTCCGGGCCAAAACCGGCCTGCCGCTGGCCACTTATTTCTCAGGACCTAAGATCAAGTGGATCCTGGACAACGTCCCCGGGACGCGCCAGCGGGCTGAAAAGGGCGAACTCCTTTTCGGCAACATGGATAGCTGGGTTCTCTGGAACATGACCGGTGCGCACGTCACCGATGTAACCAACGCCTCCCGCACGCTCTTGATGGACCTGAAAACACTTGACTGGGATGAGGAGATCCTGCGCAGCCTGGACATTCCGCGTTCCATGCTGCCCGAAATCCGGTCTTCTTCCGAAGTCTACGGGAACGCCAAAGGCGGGCTGGGCGGGGTGCCGTTGGCAGGCGACCTGGGCGACCAGCAGGCGGCCCTCTTTGGGCAGACCTGCTACAACCCCGGCGAAGCCAAGAATACCTACGGCACCGGGTGTTTCATGCTGATGAACACCGGTGAGAGCCCCGTGCTTTCCAGGAACGGACTTCTGACCACGCTCGGGTACAAAATCGGCAGCCAGCCTGCCGTCTATGCCCTGGAAGGCTCGATCGCGATTGCCGGGGCGCTTGTGCAATGGCTGCGTGACAATCTTGGGATGATCGAGAAAAGCTCCGATGTGGAGACTCTGGCCCGATCGGTGGAAGACAACGGCGGGATCTATTTCGTCCCGGCCTTCTCAGGGTTGTTCGCCCCCTATTGGCGCTCGGACGCACGCGGGGCGATCGTGGGCATGACCCGTTATGTCAACAAGGGTCACATCGCCCGCGCCGTGCTGGAAGCCACCGCCTACCAGACGCGTGAAGTGCTGGAGGCAATGGAGAAGGACTCCGGTGTGAAACTGACCGCTTTGAAAGTGGACGGCGGAATGGTATTCAATGAACTGCTGATGCAATTCCAGGCTGATATTCTCGATGTGCCTGTCATCCGCCCCAGGGTGGCCGAGACCACCGCTCTCGGTGCAGCGTATGCTGCCGGGCTGGCGGTCGGGTTCTGGAAGGATTACGACGAATTGCGCACCAACTGGGGCAGGGACAAGGAATGGAGCCCTTGCATGCCGATTGAGAAACGGAACAAGTTCTATACCGGCTGGAAAAAAGCCGTGACACGCACATTTGATTGGATCGAATAACAGGAACAGGACGGCAAGAGCCGTCCTGTTTTATAAAGTATTCTGTTCCTAGCTGGATTTTCGTTTTTTCATCCGATATTGATACAGCAGGAGCCCCGCAACACCCAGCAGGATGGAGGTAATGATGCCATCATTTGTGGGAGAGAAGATGGTACCCATGGTCCCATTCAGGGTAATGAAACCGTAGAGAAGCAGGGGCATGCTCAAGGCATTGATGATCTCGTGCAGGATAAATCCGGTCCAGGCCGATTTGCTCAACAAGCGTAACTCGCCGAACAAGATGGCAGTCGGGAACATATCGATGAAGCCGATCAACAGGAAAGCAGTCAGGCTGGTATTGGTCAGATAGGTGCTGAGTTGGGTGCGGTCGAGAAAGTAGTAATAATAGGGCAGATGCCACGACCACCACAATATACCGACAATCAAGTGATTCAAAATGGGATGGACATTTGCCGCCTCCAGCCTGGGGGTGAGATAGCCACGCCAGGCAAATTCCTCAAAGATGTTCTTTATCAAGGAACCAATGAGTAACAACCCAACGGCAGATGCATACACCGCGAGCCCATGCACTGCAAACCCACTCGTGTCAACCGCTTTAAGAGTGGCAGCCAGTCCCAGGGTCAGGAGTGCAACCAACGGATAGACAAGGATCGCCAGCAGGTACCATTTCCATCCGGAATTAAGATGCAGCCCAAAACCAGAATCCTTCCAGCCATCCCCGCCAAAAGCTCGCAGCAGGATGCCAGCCAGAGCAGGTGAGACCAACCAGAGCAGGGCGCCCAAACTTTGCATGGGGGGTTGGGTATTCCCCGTTACCTGGTTAAGCCAGATGCCCAGCCAACCGCCGCCGATGGTGAACAGGGCAACAATAATGATATTGCGAATGGTTTTATTCATAGGTTCCTTATTTCAAAGGCGGGAGTTTTGGAATACGCTTGAGGGTTTTTTCGAGCCAAGCATGTTCGGCCTTGTAATAATCGGTGCCGTAATCGAGGGTCAATTGCCAGAGTGCCATCATGCGCTCCATGCCAGGCGGATCTGCCTGCCTTTGCTGCTCGATGAGTGACCGAGCCTGCTCAAGTTGCTCGATTGCTTTTGCGACTTCGTTCCTGCGCGTTTCAATGAGTTGACTGATCTGTGCATTGGACAGTGAATGTGCAAAGAAGAGTTGGATCATCCACGCTTCGCGTACAGGCGAGAGCGGCAAGGGAGTGGCGAGCCAGGTGAATAACTCGTCGCGACCAGCCTTGGTGATCTGGTATTCCTTGCGGCTGGGTCTGCCTTCCCGCGGGATGATCCGGGATGTGACCAGTTCCTGTTCTTCCAATTTTTCCAGTGCTTTGTAAATGTGACTTTGCGTGACAGACCAGAAGTGTGCAACGGAACTGTCAAAATTCTTTTTTAGGTCATAACCAGTGTGCGGACCGAAGTCCAAAAATGCGAGGATGGCATGTTCAAGAGGCATGGGGTTTCCTTTTAATAATTCTCTACCGAGACACTGGGATTTTTACAGCCCAGCGTCTTTTTATCTCAGTGAGCTAAGGATTTATTCATTGGCAATCTTGCTCATATCGTCCACATATGTCTTATACGAGTCGAGTATGGGAGTTGGCACGCTGAACTGTTTGCCCGTGGCTACCAGATCGTAATAAATCTTCTGCAATTCGGCGGGTGCGTACGCGCCATGTCCGGTGGAGATTTTCATGGAGACCTCACCGCCGATAAATAATTGGGTCATGAAAGCAGAAAACCAGACCGGAGCCAAGAACAATTGCAGATCCTGCACCCTGGTCACATCCACACCGCGTGCTTTTACAATCTCGACGCACTCCTTGCCCGCTTTGAGTGCTTCGGAAATCGCCTTGCGATTCTTCGCAAACGGTAAAAATCCGCGCACCTTGGCGCTACCTGCAATCCACGGCACGGTGGAGGCGAGGTGTGCCCAATACCAATGTTCCATGTTTTCCTGAAAGATAGGTTTGATACCCGCTTCTTCGAACATTTTCGCAATCTTTTGCAAATTCTCGTTGGCAATGCGTATTACATTCTCCGGTGCCGCCTTGCCACAGATGCTATTGCCGAGCATGACATCCTTTGTGATGGCACCGTCCAGCACGCCATCTTTGATGCTTCCTCCAGCGCGTGGCATACCCAATACATATTGCGTTATGGGAAGATGCTGCTTGATGAAAGCGAGTCCATCCCAATTGTTGTTGAAGAATAGCACCAGCGCGTTCCCGGCATTCTTTGCAATGAGGGGGAGTATTTCTTTTGTCTGGTAATGCTTCACAGATTCGATGATCAGCTCATATCCATCTGTGGGTTGGAATGCAGTGACTACCTTGGGCTTGAAAACACCTTTGACATATTTCTTCCTGCCAAAACGCTCACTGAGGATATCGAGCTTTATCCCGTTTTCCCAAGCTGTCTCCTTTTCAGCTCGAACATACAGGCTCACATCGTTGCCTGCTTCCGATAAGGCCCATGCATAAAGGGTATTGATCACCCCTGCACCAAAGAACAAGATTTTCATGTTTTTCTCCTAGTGTTATATTACTATATAGTTATATTATCAAATAGTCCTATAAATGTCAAGTAATAGGGCTCTTTGGGAGCTGCCGGGATGGATGTAAAGATATGGGGGTGTTGGGCGGGCTTTGCCCGCCCAACATCCCCTATTTCTCCCATTGCTCCGGCGATTTCCAGAGAACCCTTGGTTACCTGGGTTGGCAGGTGAAAAAAACCTAAAGAAAAGGAGGCCTGAGCCTGCCC
>CAIKOL010000378.1 GCA_903829085.1 uncultured Anaerolineales bacterium
CTGGCCGCCATTGTAGGGAGACCTCGAAATGGATAGCAGCTTTTTTGGGATCGGGATGAATGAACTGATCGTCATCTTCATTCTGGCCGCCATTGTGCTGGGGCCCGAACGCATGGTCAGGGTGGCGCGCCAGGCCGGCAAGCACATCCGCAACCTGAAGGCATATTTCTCATCCCTCACCGGTGAATTGAAATCGGAATTGGACATCCTGGACGATCTCAAGGATATCAAGAAGGAAGTAATCAAGAAATGAGCTATTCCCGGTAAGAACGTAAATATCCTGATTGTATAAGGTCAATCCTTTTCAATAATCCCTGTTAGCAAAGAAACCAGACGATGTCCCTTACAGAGTCTGCCCGATGATGCTCATTTTTTTCTTTAATGGTCTTGCTTTTGGGGGGCTTGGCTTGGCTGCCTATTTACAGTTCCGCCAGGGCAGCGACCTGCCTTTAAACAAGCATCTTCGATGGCTGGCAGCGTTTGGGTTCGTCTGTGGGGTGACCAGTTGGATCGATATGTTTATGACCGGGGATATTTCAGGGAATTACCTTCAGACACTTTCAATTCTGAGAATGGTCACCCAGCCGCTGACAGGTTTATTATTACTCAAGTTTGGTTGGGATATCTTGAGAGATCTACCCCTTCCTGCTTGGACGGTCTTTATTCCCGGAGTGCTTATTGTTCCAGTTGCATATGTTGTGACGTACGCGGCCACTACCTTCATCACGCCTTCCCCTCTGGAAATCCCGATTGATATTTGGTCCCGTTACTTGCTTTATCTCCCGGGCGCCATCATGGCAGGAGTTGGTTTCCTGCGTCTGGGGTATGCGCAACGCAAACAAGGCCTCTCGGATGTAGCCAACCTTTTGTTTGGAGCCGGTGTGGCGTTCCTGTTTGAGGCTTTTATTGTTGGTCTGGTGGTTCCCGCGGCTCCCTACGGGCCCACCTCCTATTACAATTACGACCGTGTCCTTTATAACGCCTTCTCGGGGGAGAATTCTGCCCTATCCATGTTCTCCGGGCTCACAGCCTGGTTGGATTATCAACGTGTGCTGGCTGTGACCGGACTGCCGATCCAATTCTGGCGCATGTTGTCAGCCTTTGCAGTGACATTCTTTGTCGTGCGCGGGTTGGGTGTTTTTGATGCGTTTCGAAAGCGACAACTGCGGGAATTGCAGGAAGAACGCGATCGGGCTTTAAAAGAATCCATCGATACACAGGTCGTTGCCAGACAGACGGCTGAGAGGTGGACGGATGTCCTCATAAATATCAACCGGCAGATCATGGAAATGGAAGATGTTGATAAGATCCTGCTCTACATTTTAAAAAAAGCCCGGGAATTGCTCCAGGCAAATTTTGTTGGGCTGGCTCTATTGACAAATAACCAAAGTAATCTGGAACTGAAATGTTTTTCAAGGCAGGCTGCAACCGAAATTGTCGGATCACCTGTGGGTATTCACACCCCCATTCTTTTGGAAACCTACCATACCGCCCGCACTTACTGTTCCACAGGACAGGAGGCCCTTGAACAGATCCATAACCTCACCTGTGAACTGAGTGACCAAGCCAGAAGTTTTGGGATCGTCCGACTGGAACTGGATAATCGTCCGATCGGCATCCTTTGGGCCACCCGGTCAGATGAGCTTCAGTGTACGGAAACCGATATGATCTGGCTGGAGTGCATGGCAGACCAGGTGGTGATCGCCATCCAGCATGGGTTGATGACCGCCCAGTTGCAGTCGCTTTCGATCACGGAGGAACGCGCCCGCATCGCCCGGGATATGCACGACGGCCTGGCGCAGGTGCTGGGATATTTGAACCTGGAGGTGCAAACTCTGGGTGCGCTTCATAAGCAGGGCAAACCGGAAGCGCTGTCCCTGGAGTTGGAGAAGATGCGGGCAGCCATCCAGGTTGCCAATGCGGATGTGCGTGAAAATATATTAAGCCTGCGCACCACCCTGGCCAAGGAAAAAGGCCTGGTCTCCGCCATCGGTGAGTATCTGGATGAATTTGGCATCCAGACGGGGATCGAAACCTCATTTTCCAATGATATGCAGGGCGAGATCAACCTCTCCTCCATTGCGGAAGTCCAGCTTGTGTGCATCCTCCAGGAAGCGCTGGCAAATGTGCGCAAGCATGCGCATGCCCAACAAGTATTTGTGTGCCTGTCTCGTCAGGAAGAAAAAGGCAGGGAATCTATCCATCTGCAGGTCAACGACGACGGGATCGGGCTGACCGACCAACCTTCGAAGCATAGTTTTGGATTGAAGACCATGCAGGAACGGGCGAACAGCGTTGGCGGATCATTGGATTTCAATTCGACCCCTGGAAAAGGCATGACCGTACTATGCCGCCTGCCCTGCCTGGAAACGGAGCGGTTGAAGAAAAATCAGGCTTTATTTACTCAAGAAAAAATATCGACTTTGTGAGTCAGGAACCCTGGAATGAATTTACGCGAATGGGCATTGCCTGTATATACGGTTTTGATCCAGATGGCAGTAGGGACGCTACTTTTATTATGGATCCTGCGCCTCTTCGGCAGGAATAAATATAGTCAGGAAGTGATCGATCGGGTTGTTAGAGATCCTCTCCTGATCATTCTGGTAACGATCATTTTTGGAATGCTCGGCGCGCATTTTCATCTCAGCCGACCATATCTTTCATTCCTAGCAGTGCGCAACTTCCGGACATCCTGGTTGAGTCGAGAGATCGTATTTACGATGATATTCTTTCTCATCACAGCGGCTCTTTGGTTCTTCCAGTGGTATCGAAAAGGGCATTGGGGGTTGAAAACGGCTTTGGGCTGGCTGGCAATCGGTTTTGGTTTCGTGACCGTGTATTGCATGGGTCACATCTATCTTCTACCAACCCAGGAGGCCTGGAATACTCCTGAAACCATTATTTCTTATTATGGCTCAATGTTGCTTCTGGGAGTAATGGCTCTGGCAGAGATCCTGATCATGGATCTGAGATTTAATAAAGTCCGCCAGACCGAAGTGTTAACAGAATGGGTGGTTATTGTAAAGGAGGCTGTCAAATGGCTGGCGGTGGCAGCTGGCGTGGTTTTGATCCCGGTCGTCATTCTCAATTTGGCTCATCTTTACTGGCTACGCACGGGAACGGCATTGGCGCAAACCAGCTTTGATCTTCTGATGGAACTTTACAAGCCCCTCCTGATCATTCGTTTTCTGATGCTTCTGACCGGGGTGGGTTCCCTGTTTTTTCCAGTGACCCTGATGAAACGCAGCGGGAAGACTATCCAGGAACTCTTCACCCCGGTTTACCTGGCTTGCCTGCTGGTAATCATTGGGGAAGTCCTGGGACGCTTCCTTTTCTATGCTGCGCATATTCGAACCGGATTGTAAAGAACAAGGTGAAAGCATGACCATTAAAATATTAATTGCCGATGACCACAAATTATTCCGCCAGGGATTAATTGGGTTAATGAAAACCCGCGAAGACCTGGTGGAGGTGATTGGCGAAGCGGAAACAGGCGAAGAAGCCATCCGGCTGGCGGAAGAATTGCACCCGGATGTGATCCTGATGGACATTTACATGCCGCAGATGGACGGCCTGCAGGCAGCCAAAGAGATCCGTGCCCGTTTTCCAGAAATTGCCATTGTCATCCTCACTTCTTCGGAACGGGATGGCCATCTCTATGAGGCTGTGAAAATCGGCGTGGCGGGCTATTTGTTGAAAAACCTGGATGCATCAGAACTCTTTGATCTGCTGAGTGGTGTAAGCCGGGGGGAACCGGCCATGACGCGCACCATGGCCGGCAAGTTCCTAAGATCGGTGGCAAACCGGATGGTGGATGAAGGCAAGGGCGAGCAGGCGCTCTCTGAAAGGGAATTATACGTTCTTCGGTTGGTGGCCAGTGGAGCCAGCAACCAGATGATTGCAAACAAATTGTCAATTTCTGTGAATACCGTAAAAAGTCATTTAAAAAACATTCTTGATAAACTGCAGCTGGAAAATCGTACCCAGGCGGCGGCCTACGCAATGACACATGGGCTCATGTCCCCCCGGGAAAACTGACCCGGTGAATCACCCATTAGGGTGAGGCCTGATTGCCCAAAGGGGGGATGAAATATCACCTTTAAACACGTATTCTTATACCATGAGGTAGTGTCTGGACGGCGATCGTGCCGTTTATTCTATTTTCAGGAGGTGCCTTACAGGAAAAATGTATCTTCCATCTGTTTTCTCTTTGATACCGATCGGCACTGCTTATTTGGAGCAAATTGACATTTCTAATCTCAACATGGAGGAAAGGAATGACTGAAAAGAATTTCCTCACGAAAGTTATTAATGAAACCGCGCTGAGCCGCCGCAGCTTCTTAAAATGGAGTGCTGCATTGGGCGGTACAGCCGCGTTAGCCGGAGGCATGAACTTCGGCCTGAAAACAGTCGAAGCAGCGGCAGAGACCGCTGCAACACAAGACAATTGGGTCACGGTAGCCTGTTGGCATAACTGTGGCGGCCGCTGCCTTATCAAGGCGAATGTCATTGATGGCGTCGTGACCCGGGTCAAGACCGATGACACTCACCCAGACAGCCCTGATTTCCCCGTCCAGCGAGCCTGTGTACGCGGGCGCTCACAACGGATGCAGATCTTCGGTGCTGATCGTTTGAAATACCCGATGAAGCGCAAGAACTGGACTCCCGGTGGTGGCAAGAAGGAACTGCGCGGTAAGGATGAGTGGGTGCGCATTTCTTGGGACGAAGCTCTGGACATTGTCTCCAGTGAATTGAAGAATGTTAAGGAAAAATATGGCAATGAAGCCATCCTTTCTCCAGGAACAGGGTCGTGGTTATTAAACGCTTATGGCGGTTGCTGGGAGACATGGGGGATGGTTTCCATTGGCGCCTGGCCTCAGCCAGTAGCGCACATGACCGGGCGGAACGCAGTTTACACTTTCTTTGGCGAAGGCGGCGCGAGTGACCGCATGGAACTGCGCAATTCCAAGTTGATCGTGTTGTGGGGCGCCAACCCGGCCTGGAGCAGTGCAGGCAACCCTGCCTATAACTACCAGCAAGCCAAAAAAGCCGGCGCTAAGATCATATGTGTGGATCCTATTTTATCAGCAACAAATGTTGCCCTGGCAGATGAATGGATCCCGGTAAGGCCATCCACTGATACCGCGCTGTTACTTGGCATGGCTTACTACATGATCACCAATAATTTGCAGGATCAGGAATTCCTGGATAAATTTACCGTTGGCTTCGATAGCGGACATATGCCTGAAGGCGCAGATCCAAAAGAGAACTTCAAGGATTATGTCCTGGGCATCTCCGACGGTATCGCCAAGACTCCCGAATGGGCTTCCCAGATTTGCGGGACGAATCCCGAGGTAATCCGATCCTTTGCCCAGGAAATTGCGACAACGAAACCAATGGCAATGCTGAGTTCCTTTGCTCCTGCACGCACTTACATCGGAGAGCAATTCTGCCAGGCATTCCTGACGGTCGGCTGGATGACAGGCAACGTAGGTATCCCGGGCGGTATGGTGGCCGAAAACGGCCATGCTACTGCAGGAAACCAAGGCAATCCTCTGGTCTCAGCAGGCGCCACAGGAATTACCGCTCCACCCAACCCCATAAGCGCCGGGACAATGGCTGCTTTCTTTGGGATGACTCCGGATATGGGTACGCTCGGCATTGTTTGGGATGAGGCATGGAGTGCAGTGGTGAATGGAGAATTCACAGAAGCCTTTAATAAAAAGCACAAGGTGGATATCCACTTGATCTGGTGCATCGGAGAAGCGGCAGCATTAAACCAACATCCCAATGTCAACGAAGGGATCGAGGCCTTCCGGAAGGTTGACTTTGTAGTCACATCATCACACTTCCTGACTACGAACGCCAAATACTCGGATGTTGTCCTGCCTGCAACCACGCAATGGGAACGAGAAGGTGCTTTGCTAACCGGCAACCGAGAGATGATGATCTATGGTCAGAAAGCGATTGAGCCTCTCTTTGAAGCCAAGGATGATGTAACATCCAATGTTTCAACAACGACCGGTTGGATTGAAATGGAAATCGGCAAGCGCCTGGGATTGGATGTGGATACACTGGTTCCTCTCTCGTTGAAACAACAGGTTTTCAACCAACTTGCTGGCTCCGCGGTGATCAAACCGGATGGATCCGGGTATGAACCTCTTTTGACGATCACGGCGGATGACATTTCAGCAATGGGCGTGGATGGAAAACCACAGACGGGCCGCATCACCTACCAAGAGTTCAAGGAAAAGGGTATTTATCAAGTGCCCCGCACACCCGGCGACAACCTGGGCTTTCTGGCTTACAAGGCCTTCCGTGCCGACCCGGTAGCAAATCCTTTGTCTACACCCAGCGGCAAGCTGCAAATCCACTCTGCAAATTTGGTCAAGTCGATCAAAATGTATGGGTGGACGGAAGTCACTCCCATCCCGACCTACCGGCCTCCCTTGCAGGGTTACGAGGCAACATTTGAAAACTTTGACACAAGGGTCAAGGGGAAGTTCCCGCTGCAAATCTGGACTCCCCACTATATGCGGCGTTCACACTCCGTGTACGACAATGTCACCTGGTTGCGCGAGGCGTTCCCACAAGAACTCTGGATCAACCCGATCGACGCTGAGGCACGCGGTATCAAGAATGGCGATACCGTCCTGGTGACCAGCCCGCACGGGAAAGTGATACGGCATGCGAAGGTCACACCGGGCATCGTGGTCGGTGCAGTGGCATTGGGTGAAGGAGCCTGGGCGGACCGAGATGACAGCACCGGCATTGACATGGCCGGCGCGACCAACTCACTTAGTGGGACAACTCCAACCGGCCAGGGTGTACAACCCTGGAACACCAATATCGGCCAGGTCGAGAAATACACCGGCGATCCGCTGGAAGCAGACTATAAGTGGCCTCAGCGCATTCCGATCAAGGAGGCATAACCCATGGCTAATCAAAAAGCTTTCTACTTCGATGCGAGTTCCTGTATCGGCTGCAAGGCCTGTCAGAATGCTTGCAAAGATAAATATGACTTACCGTTGGGTATCCGGTGGCGCCGAGTCTTTGAATACGGCGGCGGTAACTGGTTATTCATGGATGGCGTGGAAACTCCCAACAATGTCTTCAAGTACTATGTCTCGACTGCGTGCCAGCATTGTGCAAACCCCGTGTGCCGAGATGTATGCCCGGCAGCCGCCATCACCAAACGCGCCGATGGCATCGTCTTAATCGATCCCGATAAATGCATTGGCTGTCGTTATTGCCAGTGGGCTTGCCCATACGGCGCACCTCAATTCAATGAAGAAACCAAAGTAATGACCAAGTGCACCTTCTGCGCCGATCTGCAAGATCAAGGTCTCAACCCAGCATGTGTGGATGCCTGTGTGATGCGTTGTCTGGAGGTCGGAGATTATGAAGAACTGCGCCAGAAATACGGCAGCCTGGCTGCCATCGAACCATTACCGACAGCCAACATTACCAAACCTTCGCTGGTGATCACACCACACAAACATGCCCAGCCCAGCGGACAAGGTACTGGCTCAATCCTGAGTTTGTCGGAGGAGGTGTGAGATGAATGCACGCGATTGGGCGTTGATTACCTTCACGATCCTGGTCCAAATGTCCGTCGGCTCCATGTGGGTGCTGGGTGTGGCGCACTTCCTGGCTGCCCGCAAGTATGGTAATGAAGAGGCTGACCGCCTGAGCGATCGGGCCTTGTTCGCACTGGTACCGGTCATCGCTCTGGCGTTTATCGCCTCGCTCCTGCACTTGGGCAACCCGTTCAATGCCTACCGGGCAGTCACCAACCTGGGAAGCTCATGGCTGAGTCGTGAGATCTTCTTTGGAGTGATCTTTGCGGTGCTGGCATTTGTATTCGCCTTCCTGCAATGGCGCAAGATCGGCCCCCTGCTCCTGCGGAATGTGATCGCCGGGCTGGCTGCGCTGGTTGGGTTGGTGCTGGTTTTCAGCATGTCCAATGTTTACATGTTGCAAGCTGAGCCGGCATGGAACTCCTGGGCAACACCGGTATCCTTCTTTGCCACCACCTTCTTGTTGGGTGCGCTGGCAATGGGGGCTGCATTCGCTGCCAACTATGCCTATCTACAGAGCAAGAAGGCAGACTGTGCGGATGCACAGTGCACGCTGATGCGTGAAGCATTGCGCTGGATCGCGGTGGCGGCAGTGGTGCTGGTGGGAGTGGAACTTGTAGTCCTGCCGATCTACCTGGCCTCAGTAGCTGGCGGAAGTGCGGCTGGATTGGCGAGCGTCAAATTGATGGCTGGTTCTCTCGGCTGGATGCTGGCTCTGCGGGTCATCCTGGCTATTGTAGGCGCAGGTGTGTTCGCCATTTTCCTGTACCAGAACGCCATGAGCGCCGGCCATGAGAAGATGCTTGGTAACCTGGCTTATGCTGCCTTTGTCATTGTGCTGGTGGCCGAGGTATTGGGTCGCGTCCTGTTTTATGCTTCGCATGTTAGAATAGGCATTTAACAGAGACATCACCAGAAGTTATAAGAACGAGCAAGAAGATGGGGAGGTTCAACGCCTCCCCCTCTTGTTTTTGTACAGGTATTTTGCTGGTTCGACCATCCATTACAGGTTTGAGAGATTGACTAGCGTGCTAGGAGGTTATCATGAGAAATAAAAGCCATTTTTCAATCCTGGTTTTGATTACCCTGACTGGATTTTTGGCTTGCGCGCTGGCATTTTCTGTATCCGCTAAGGTTGGAAGCCCGCACGTCATTCAAATCTCTCCCAATGGGCAAGGACAAGCGTATTCGGTGGCATATTCCCCGAATGGACAGATCCTGGCAGTTGGATCTTCGCTTGGCATTCATTTTTATAATTCATCAGATCTAAAATCCATTCGCTTTACACCGACCGATAGCTGGGTACGGGTAGTGGCTTTTTCTCCGGATGGCAAGACGCTAGCCAGCGGCTCCTATGACCCGGTGGTTCGATTATGGCGGGTAAGTGACGGAACACTTCTCACGGAACTGAAAGGGCATACAGCCTGGGTGCGTGCCCTGGTCTTCTCTCCCAATGGTGAAATTCTGGCAACCGGTTCGGATGACAACACAGTGCGGTTGTGGGGAATTCCCAAAGGTGATCTGAAATACAGTATTAGCCAGGGCACAGAAGGCGTACGTGCAGTGGCATTTTCCCCGGACGGGACGATCCTGGCTACCGGGGGGTATGACGATATCATCCGCTTATGGCAAGTATCCGATGGAACCTTGTTACGTGAACTGACTGGCTCCACTGGCTGGATCCGCGCCCTGGCTTTCTCCCCGAATGGAGAATGGCTTGCCTCCGGCGGATTTGATCACCTGGTGCACCTTTGGCGGGTGGCCGATGGGGAATTGCTGGTCACCCGGCATGAACACAGCTCGAGCATAACGGGGCTGGCTTTTTCGCCAGATGGAGAGATCCTGGCGTCTGCGGATGTCGATACCACCGTACGCCTGTGGAAAATGCCCACATTGGAACCTTACGACATGTTGACAGGCCATACCGATTTTGTTTTCAGCGTGGCTTTCTCGCCAGATGGCAAGAGCCTGGCTTCCGGCGGAGCGGATAACAGCATACGAGTATGGGATGTGCCCGTGGAAGCAGGACCGGCCGCGCAAGAGCAGGTTTCTTCCCTCTCCGACTGCAGGAAGTGTCATCATCCTGGCAATGATGGAACTCCCCCCAGGGTGATCGAGGTCAATTGCGCAGCCTGTCATCCAGAGGGCGCCCTGAACCTAAATTGGTGCCCGGTTGTTACACGGGCGGTTGGAGGAACTACTGTAGAAGTTACTACCAATGCCATTCTGGGACGCGAAGGGGGAGTACCCAGAGCTGCACGCGATTTTGGCGTGGAGATCGCCAGTCCAGGGAATGGAGCGCATATTTATGCTCCTGAAACTATCAGGAGCATGCTTCCAATTAATGGAACCGTCTATTCTAAAACGATCGCCCTGACAGATATCGAGATTCAACTGCAAATTTGGACAAGTACTGAACAAGTTACCAGCATATCCACCAGACCGGCTGCTGATGGTACTTTTTCCTTTTCGGCTAATATTCGCCCGGGTGGAAATGAGCCTTATCCAGGCTTCCTTGGTCGGAATTATTGTGCGGCATGCCACCTAAAATTAAAAGCAGTACTGCCAGCGGGTGAGGTTCACCTGGTTGTTGTTGCGACAGCCCCGGATGGGACAAAAGCCATGGACGAGCGTTGGGTATCTGTCGATGATAGCCAGAACGTACTCATTCCGGTGATAGTAATAAAAGAAGATGGCCAACCGGTGCCCAATATTCCCATCATCTCCGAAACGCGCCTGTACGAATGGCGTGGACGCACCTTCATGGCCAGCAGCGATGCAAATGGCCAGGCAAGCCTGCAAGTGGAAACCCTGGCACAGAATCCGACCACTTATCAGATTTCCATTCCGCCCACCGTTATCGACGGTGTAATGTATGAAAGTATAGACCGCGTACAGGTCACCCTTCCACCGGGGGCAACCAGTGCTGCCGCTGTTACATTGCATGTGCAGGCAGCTTCCGGTGAGATTAACGGACATGTGGTGACCGGCTTGGATGCTCCCCTTCAGGTTTGGGCGATTTCCCTTCCCGATGGCGGTGCCCGCACAACCACTACTTCACCCCAGGGTATATTCACCTTTTCTGAGCTTTCGGTCGGCCAGGTTCTGTTGACGGCCGACCCGCAGGCATTGGCCGAACAGGGAATGGCTTTGAGTGCTGAAAGCATTGACCTTTCACAGTCACTTTCTGTGCATGTGGATTTGATCCCGCAACCGCTGGAAGGTGCATCCCTGAACGGGAAAATCACAGATGAGACCGGCGCATCCTTGCCTTTTGCCTGGGTAAGTGAAGAACTGCACACCGGCCAAACCGACCCGGCTTCGGGCGGATACCAGCTTTTCGGGATTCCTGCTGGAAAAGCCACTGCCATTATCAATGCTCCAGGATATTACAGCCAGGCAGCTTCCATAAATGGACAGCAGGCTGCAGATTCTACAACAAACTTCAGCCTGATCCGTCGCCCAGAAACCAGGATCATTCCCTGGGGAACTGGGGCAATCGTTATCCCGCTGGAAACGGTTGCCAGTATGGAAGAACAAACCATCACCTTTGAACAAGGCTGGCTGTGGGGGAATGGGAAGTCTGAACAACCGCTTGTCATTCAATGGGGAGATATGCAAATCTCAATCTCCGGAGGACGATTTGCTCTGGAGCGCCTGCCAGCCCGCTCAGGTTGGCTGTATGTTATGGAAGGACAGGCATTCATCCAGCGGGCAGGAACAGCGGTTTCTGTTATGATACAGGCTGGAGAGATGGTTTTCTTAAATCAGGAGCAGCAGCCACATCCAGTTACGTATGATCCGGTGGTTATTGCAGCCCTTCATTTGAACGATGAGGCACCCATCGCTCCTGCCTGGCAGCCAAGTCTGGAAGCCCAGGTGCGTGATCGGCTGGCCAGGATTGGAATTGGGACTGCACAAATCGTGACGTATATCACCTATTTTATGGAAGTTCTTGCCCTCCTTGTAATGTTTCTCCTGGCTGTAAACTGGGTGATAAAGAAAAATAAGAAGGAGATAAAACGTGACAAAACCCGCTCCAATTGATTGGCAGGAAACCTTAACGGGTGAAATGCTGCTGTTAAGTTTATTAGGTAGAATTGCTTATACATATCCGGATAACGAAGAACGAACTTGGTTGCAATCATTAATAGAAGAAGACATTTTTTCAGAGGCTCCGTTTGCTGTTGAGGAAGAGGAGACAAATACTGGCCTCAAGCTAATGCAAAAATGGGGAAAGAATGGTTTTTCAGACGAATTGTTTGAGCATATGCAGGCGGACTACACGCGCTTGTTCATCGGCCCTGGCAAAGTGATCGCGGCACCCTGGGAATCGGTGTATTTTGGCGAAGAAAGATTGACTTTTCAGGAGCAGACGCTGGATGTGCGCAACTGGTATCGCCGCTTCGGATTGGAAGCCGAAAAAAAATATCGGGAACCTGATGACCATATCGGCCTGGAACTGTTATTCCTGGCTCACCTGGCTGCCCAGGGCATCCAGGCACTGAATGAGCAGAATAGCCCCCGTTTCGAAGAAATCTTGAAAGCGCAGCGCGAATTTCTGATGCAACATCCCGGTGCCTGGGCTCTAGCATGGTGTGGCATTGTCGAAAAGAACGCAAGGACGGATTTCTATCAAGGACTGGCCCATTTGATCCGCGGGGCCCTGGCAGGGCTGTCGGAAATATTGGATTGCAAGTTGGCACAGGCTGTCAGCAAGTAAGCTTTTATCTTGGCTGCCGCTTGGATTAATGAGCATCATGTTACAACACCCTAAGGAAAAACACGCATGAGGATCGAGGTGAACGAGACTACGCTTGCATCCATTCGCAATCCTGCCTTGCGCTCTTATGCGGAGCGATATGTGCGGATCTACCAGGATTTTATGGAACAGGTCCGCCAGAGCGGGATGGAAATCGATTCTGGCGGTGAGGCTGAGCAGTTCGAGCCCAGGGTCGCGGCTTTACACAAGCAGGGGGTGGTTGTAAGGAATGATTCCAAGAGTATTTATACCAAGCGCATCTCTCCCGCCTGCCA
>CAIKOL010000379.1 GCA_903829085.1 uncultured Anaerolineales bacterium
TATAAAATAATGAAAATTGAAGCTGGTGAAACGACTGCAGCTCAAGCGTTATGGGATTGTCTGAAAGAGATCCCTTTCCTCCAGTTGATGGATATTTCCCCTGCTGAAGAGGCGAGCGGACCGGATTTTCGAGTGGATGCCCGGCTCCAGAATCGCCCCCTAACCATCCTGGTAGAATACAAATCCAGCGGGCAACCCCGGCTGGCGCGCGAGGCCGCTCTGCAGATCAAAGAATACCTGGCAAGAGGCCTGGGAGACTATGGTATTTTCACCGCGCCGTACATCTCGCCCGAGGCGGCTGCAGTATGCAAGAAGGCTGGGATCGGATACTTGGACCTGGCCGGCAACTGCCTGCTATCTTTCGAGACGATCTTTATCCAGCGGGAGGGTAAACCGAACAGCAACCTGAAGCGCAGGCAGTTGCGTTCGTTGTATTCAGCAAAAGCGGAACGCATCCTGCGGGTTTTATTGACCCAGCCGCAGATAGGCTGGAAGACCGAGACCCTGGCTGAGGCAGCTCAAGTGAGTTTTGGCCAGGTGTCCAATGTAAAGAAATTTCTGGCAGATCGCGAATGGCTGTCCGACAAGGAAACCGGAATCCGGCTCAGCAACCCAAAGACGGTGCTGGATGAATGGGCGCTGCAATACCGCTTCCGACGTAACCAGGTTGTGGATTATTATACGCTGAACGAAATGAACGAGACCGAATATCAACTGGCAGAAGCGTGCCAGAAGAAGGGGATGCGCTATGCCCTGACCGCTTTTTCCGGAGCGGCACGGCTGGCACCGGCCGTGCGCTACCAGCGCGCAATGACCTACGTGGATGGAGACCTGGATTCGCTGGCGGACTCGTTGGGCTGGAAGCAGGTCAGCAGCGGGGCCAATGTCAGCCTGCTGGTGCCATATGACGAAGGGGTATTTTTTGACAGTCGCGAGATCGATGAGATGGTGATCGCGACGCCTGTCCAGATCTACCTGGATCTGCAGAGTCAACGAGGGCGCGGACAGGAAGCAGCTGAGGCCATCAGAAAGGTGATCGAGCAAACATGGTGACAAAACGAACGGATTACACGGCAGAGGCCGTTGAGGCTGCGCGCAGCGTCATGCTGGAATTGACACACTTGCTGGGAGAATACCAGGAAGGAATCGTGGTCATTGGTGGCTGGGTGCCGGAACTGCTGCTGAGCGGAGCAGGGCACCTGCACACCGGCAGCATGGACGTGGACCTGGCGCTGGATCATCAGACTCTGGGTGAGGTGGGCTATAAATCCATCCTGCAGCTTCTGCTCTCAGGCGGTTACCGACCAGGAGAACAGCCATTCATCTTCTACCGCACAATGCAGGTGGGAGGCGAGCCCTACGACGTAGAAGTGGATTTCCTGGCCGGGGAATATTCTGGAACAGGTAAAAGCCATCGCACACAAACAGTCCAGGATATGCAGCCGCGCAAGGCGCGTGGCTGTGACATGGCTTTTGAAGGTGTGGAGGAAATCACCCTGAGCGGAAACCTGCCGGAGGGAGGCAAGGACAGCGTGCGAATCCGGGTTGTATCGATCGCGCGGTTCCTGGTGATGAAGGCCATGACCCTGGCAAGCCGGCTGAAGGAAAAGGATGCCTGGGATATCTATTACTGCCTGCGGTATTATCCGGGTGGATTCAAGAAACTGGCGGAGGAATTTCGCCCCCTTCTAAAAAATGAACTGGCGAAGGAAGCGCTTAGGAATCTTGCTGAGAAATTTGCGTCACCGGAGCATGTGGGACCAAAGCATGTGGCGGATTTCGAGGGGATCACGGATACGGAGGAGAGAGCGCTGCGCCAGCGGGATGCGTATGAACGAGTGAGGGCGTTCCTGAAATTGTTGGAGTGAGTTCATACCAATTTCGCCAACCTAAATTTCATTAAACAAAAAACCCTTTTCATACCGGCCAAACAATAGGTATTCTCCGGTGGAATTATATTTACACTTGTAACAGATATCCAGCAATTGATTGCATTCTGCTTGACGCGCGAACAAATGTTCTGTATAATGCTGTGTGAACAGGAAGGTAAAAAATGGAAGAGTTGTTGAAACCTGCAGAAGTAGCAGTCATTCTGAAAATCAGTCAAGCAAAGGCCTACACTATGCTAAGACGTGAAGTGATGCCAATTGTGCGGATCGGTTCCCTGGTGCGAGTAAGGAAATCGGATCTGGATAAATTCATCCGTGAAACCGGGAACCTGAGCAATCCGATGACTCTGCCCAAGGCCTGAACCCCCTGCGACAGCAATTGTCCAAGTGATAATTATTTTCGGAAACGAAGTCAGAACCTAGTATAGTGAAATACGAGTGAGGTATCCTCTTTGTACAAGGACCAATCAAGGGCCGAACCGTACTTAGGAGGATACCTCATGTCAAAATCTAACATAGCAAGGCAATTAGCGCAAGTCCAACCAGGGAGCCTGCATGCAGGGGTGGACCTGGCATTGGAGAATAACGTGGTGGTCGTGATCAACGAGAAGGCAGAACGACTGGACCATTTCAGTTTTCCTCAAGACCGGGGAGGCTATGGCTACTTCCTGCGGCGATTGGAAGGGTTGCGCCAGAAGTATCAGGCCTCGGAAGTGGTGGTGGCCATGGAGCCATCCAACTACTTCTGGAAGCTGTTGGCCAAGGAACTGGAGGAGAAGAAGATCATCTATCACCTGGTGAATTCGTACACGGTGAAGAAACATCGCGAAGGGGATCAACTGGACCGTTCGAAGGATGATCGGCGGGATGCAGGCCAGATCGCCGAACTCTCCCGGAACGGCAATTACACGGGAACCCATCTCCAGAAGGGTGCGTATGAGGATTTGCGCGTATACGCCACCCTGTATGACCAGTCGGTGCAAGCCATTCGACGCGAGAAGCAAGTTCTCTGGGGACTGGTGGGGCAGGTTTTCCCTGAATTATCCCAGGTGTTCAAGAACCTGGTTGGAGAGACGGGCCAAGCGCTCTTAATAACGGGGGCATGTGCAGCCATCATTCGCCAGCTGAGCGTAGAAGACTTTATCGCTCTGGTACGAGCAGCCTATTCAGGTAAAAGGCTGTTTGTCTCAAAATTGCGCCGGGTACACCAGCTGGCAACCACCTCGATCGGTCTCACCGAAGGGCTCGGGGCCATTCAACTGGCCATCCAGGTGCATCTGGCCGAGCTGCAAACCTTCCAAAAACAACTAAAACGGGTGACCACCGCCATGACCGCCTGCCTGGCCACTCTTCCGGAAGCTCCCTACCTGCTCTCGGTAAAATCCCTGCAAGCCGTTTCCGCAGCCATCTTTCTGGCGGAGGTGGGCGATCCCAAACGATACCAGTCTGCCGCTCAATGGGTCAAGCTGGCCGGTATCCAACCTGCCCCCAACACTTCTGGCAAGAAGCAGCGCAGCCAGACTCCCATGTCGCGTCAGGGTCGCGCCCGTTTGCGCACGATGCTCTACTTCACCTGCTTGCGCATGGTCCGGTTTGATGAGCATTTTGCTCAGATCTATGCTCATTTGCAAAGGAGGCAGAAAAACCCACTTACCAAAATGCAGGCCATCGGCGTCCTCATGAACAAGTTCTTGCATATCTTGTGGGCGCTCATTCATAACCAGACCTTTTACAATCCATCCTTCGGCCAGTCCATCTGAGGATTGTCTGTTGCCATTCCGTCTCCAGCTTAATCGATACCTTTGACTGACGGGCACTCTTGGCCATCAGGGGACACCGTTTTGCACCTTGAGGCGCTTAGCGACCTCGTTGTTAAGCTTGGCTGCCCCTGCCGCTTGGTCAGATCGAATTAAGTATGTTGAGGCTTGACCTCGGATGCACTAGGTTGATCCCAAGAATTTCGGCTGGGCATTGCCTGGTGGTCAGTACTTGCCGCTTTCGAAGTTGTTTTCTAGCTGGTTGACCACATATTCCCCGCCAAACTCTGTTTTCTACAGGGTTCTCTTGGATATTTGTTTGGTAATGTACTGGAGATACTTTACTTTTTCTCTATAGTATGCTTAACAGCCGAACAGCACGAGCTTTAGATCTCATTTCTCCAACCTGGTTCTTCATGATTACAGAAAGGAGGAATGAATATGACTAGAAGACGAGGAAACAACGAAGGTTGTATCTATCAGCGCAAGGATGGGCTGTGGTGCGCACAGGTCAGCCTGGAGGAAAGGCGGCTGACGAAGTATGCAAAGACACAGAAAGATTGCCGGGAGTGGATCAAGGAAACTCTCAAGAAGATCGATGGCGGGTTGACGTTCGAAGGGACACAGATCACGCTGGAGAGATTTATGGAGGGATGGCTCAACGGGAAGAAAATTTCCAGGAGACCAGGAACAGTCCACA